>JAITWU010000331.1 GCA_031285115.1 Azonexus sp.
CTTCTGTCGCGCGACCCCGACCGTGGTCAACTCTGGTCAAATTCGGTCAATTTTTAGGGAAATAATTCGGGATAGGCCGGTATAATTGCTTATACCCTATCGGCCTGAAACCCTTGTAAATACTACTGGTGCCGGGAGAGGGACTCGAACCCTCACACCTTGCGGCGGCGGATTTTGAATCCGCTGCGTCTACCGATTCCGCCACCCCGGCACGGGAGGGCGGATTATCCCTGAATCACTTGTCCGGTTCAATAGCGCAGGGAAAACTGCGGGCCAGCGCGGCGGCGGTGAGGGTGGCGGGGCTGCCGTCGCTCTTTGGCGGGAGCCGGTCGAACTGGCTGAGAACGGCGCGGATGAGGCGGTGCGGCAGATTTTCATCTTTCGGCAGACAGAAGGCGGCGAGGCGGACGCCGACTTTTTCGGCAAGGTAGTCGCTGATGGCGTAACCGTCGGCAAAACCCATGACGTAGCCAAGGCAGCGGGCGCTGCTGGCGACCAGGGCGGGGTCGCTGTAGTTCGGGTCGTTGTGGAGCGTGTCGGCGGCCTGGCAGTCGGCGCGCAGTTCGTTGCCGCTGTAGGCAAAAGCGGCGGGCGTGGTGATTGAAGCGGCAGCGAGAACGGCTAAAAGGCAGAGGGTGTGTTTCATGTTGACTCGAACCAGTTGAGTTTTTCGTGCAGTTTGACGACGCTGCCGACGACGATCAGGGCGGGCGGCTTGATGCCTGAGGCGGCGAGCCGTGGCGGCAGGGTGGCGAGGCTCGCCAGCAGGGTTTGCTGGTCGGCCAGCGTGCCGTTGCGGACGATGGCTGCCGGGGTTTCCGGCGGCAGGCCGTGGAGAATCATCTGGCGGCAGATTTCCGCCGCCGCGCCAAGGCCCATGTAGAAAACGACGGTGTGGCCGGGCCGGGCGAGCGCTGGCCAGTCGAGATTGACGGTGCCGTCTTTGAGATGGCCGGTGACGAAGGTGACGGCCTGGGCGTGGTCGCGGTGCGTGAGCGGGAAGCCCGAGTAAGCGCCGCAACCGGCGGCGGCGGTGACGCCGGGGACGACGGCAAAGGGAATGCCAGCGGCGGCCAGGGCTTCGAGTTCTTCGCCGCCCCGGCCAAAGATGAAGGGGTCGCCGCCTTTGAGGCGAACGACGGACAAGCCTTGCCGGGCGAGGTCGACGAGCAGGGTGTTGATGGCGTCCTGCGGCAGGGTGTGGCGCGAAGCTTCTTTGCCAGCGTAGATGCGGCGGGCGTCGGCGCGGGCGAGGTTCTCGACGATGCCGTCGCCGACCAGATGGTCGTAGACCAGGGCGTCGGCGCTGGCGATGAGGCGGACGGCTTTGAGCGTCAGCAGGTCAGGGTCGCCGGGGCCGGCGCCGACCAGCCAGACTTTGCCTTTTTCCAGCGTATTGGTGATTTGCATGTTTTCTCCCTGAAACGGGCCGGTCATCCTAATGTCCTGTCCGCCGCCTGCCAAGAGCGGCGGCGGGCAGATTGTACCGAACGGGTCATAAAAAGTTGATGACTTGGCCGGGAAGCGCCAAGGCTATGAAAAACAGGCAATTTCGTCACATTAAAAGCTTGATGGGAATCAAGGATGAATAATCCTTGTCAGTTCAACCTTCCCGCCATCGCGTTGGGGGTTGAACGCATTTTTTTGCTCAAGGAGAGGAAAGATGAAGAAAAGTTTAGTCGGTATGTTGACTTTGTCGGCCATGACGATGGCGATGGGTTCCGCTTTCGCCCAGGAAGCGCCAGCGATGAGCGCCGCCGAAAAGGAACAGGCCAAAAAGATCTATTTTGAACGCTGCGCCGGTTGCCACGGCGTGCTGCGGAAGGGCGCTACCGGCAAGAATCTGGAGCCGCACTGGACGAAGAAGGACAAGGACGGCAACGTCACCGAGGGCGGCACCCTCAACCTCGGCCAGAATCGTCTGGAAAAGATCATCGCTTACGGCACCGACGGCGGCATGGTCAACTTTGACGACATCCTGACCAAGGAAGAAATCGCCCTGATGTCGAAGTACATCCAGAACACGCCGGACATTCCGCCCGAGTACAGCCTGAAGGAAATGATGGATTCGTGGAAGGTCATCGTCCCGGTCAAGGATCGTCCGACCAAACAGATGAACAAGATCAACCTCAAGAATCTGTTCTCGGTGACGCTGCGCGACACCGGCGAAGTGGCGCTCATCGACGGCGACACCAAGGAAATCCGCAATATCGTCAAGACCGGCTACGCCGTGCATATTTCCCGTTTGTCCAAGTCGGGCCGTTATGTGTATGTGATTGGCCGCGATGGCCGCCTGTCCTTGATCGACCTGTGGCTGGAAAAACCGGCGGTGGTGGCCGAAATGAAGATGGGCTTTGACGCCCGTTCGGTCGATACCTCCAAATTCAAGGGCTTCGAGGACAAATACGCGATTGCCGGTTCCTACTGGCCGCCGCAGTACGTGATCATGGAAGGCGATACGCTGAAGCCGATCAAGGTCGTCTCGACCCGTGGCATGACGGTCGATGGCGAATACCATCCGGAACCGCGCGTGGCGTCCATCGTCTCCTCCGAAATCAAGCCGGAGTGGGTGGTCAATATCAAGGAAACCGGCCAGATTCTGCTGGTCGATTACTCCGATGTCGAAAACCTCAAGACGACCACCATCGCTTCCGCCAAGTTCCTGCATGATGGCGGCTGGGACGCCAGCAAGCGTTACTTCCTCGTCGCCGCCAACGCTTCCAACAAGGTTGCCGCCGTCGATACCAAGGAAGGCAAGCTGGCAGCTCTGATCGACACGGCCAAGATTCCGCACCCCGGTCGCGGCGCCAACTTCTTCCATCCGAAGTTCGGCCCGGTCTGGGCCACCGGCCACCTCGGCGCCGATGTCGTGACGCTCATCTCGACCCCCTCGGCTGACCCGAAGAACGCCAAGTTCAAGCAGTACAACTGGAAAGTGGTGCAGGAACTGAAGCACGTGCCGGGCAACCTGTTCGTCAAGACGCACCCGGTTTCCAAGCACTTCTGGGCCGACGCGCCGCAGAACCCGGACAAGACCCTGGCTGAATCGGTCGCCGTCTGGGATATGGCTGATCTTTCCAAGCCGAAGGCGATCCTCAACGTCGCCAAGGATTCCGGCCTGCCGGAAACCAAGGCCACCAAACGCGCCGTGCATCCGGAATATTCGGCGGACGGCAAGGAAGTGTGGATCTCGCTGTGGGGCGGCAAGACCGACCCGTCGGCCATTGTCGTTTATGATGATGCGACCTTGAAGGTCAAGAAAGTCATCACCGATCCGAAGATGATTACGCCGACCGGCAAGTTCAACGTCTACAACACGCAGCACGACATCTACTGATGCGTTTCGTTTTTTAATCCAAACGGGGGCGCAAGCCCCCGTTGTGTATGTAACTGCAAAAATTTTCTGGAGAAGCTCTCAATGAAAACCCCTCGCAAATCTCTTGCCCTCTTTGCCGCCCTCATGGCCGCTGGCGTTTCCACCGCGCTGGCCGCGCCGGACTGGAGCAAGGCGCCGACCACCAATGTCCACGTCTTTCACCCCGGCGTCGCGCCGCTCGAATGGGTGAGTGGCAAGGGCGAGCACAGCGGCGCCACCGGCCTCAAAAAAGGTGAAAGCTGCGCTGGCTGCCACATCGAAAACGGCAAGTTGAGCCTCGATGTCAAACGCCTCCTGAGCAAGGAAATGGAACCCAAGAGCGCGCCCAAGGTCGGCACTTACCCGGTCGGCATACAGGCCGCCTATGACGCCAGCAACCTCTACATCCGCCTCACCTTCAAGGCTCCGGCGGGCAGCGGCGACAAATCGGACAAGGAAAACGAAGTCAAAGCCACGATCATGTTCCCCAACGACAAAGTGCCGATGGGCGAGCAGGTCGGCTGCTGGGCGAGCTGCCACGAAGACGTGCGCACCATGCCCGGCGCTGACGACAAAAAGACCAAGTACGTCAAAGAAGGCGCGATGGACTTGATGCAATGGCGCAGCAGCGGCAAATCGTCCGACGGCAGCGTCACCACCAAGCGCAACATGGAAGGCGGCAAAGCGGGCGCAACGGCGGAAGGCAGCAAGACGGGCGACACTTACACCGTTACGTTCACGCGCAAACTCGCCGGTAACGCCGCGCTCGCTGCGGGCAAGGCCGTCACTTTCGGCGTCGCCATTCACGCCGACCATGCCGGTGGCCGTTTCCATCATGTGTCCTTCAACCAGACCATCGGTCTGGGTGCGGATGGCGATGTCAAGGCCGTGAAGCAGTAAGCGCGTCATGGTAAGCGCTGTCATCGCGGTTGGCCGATGGCGGCTCGCAAAAAGAGCGCCGTTTCTGCTGGCGCTCTTTTCATTGGCCGCCGTGGCCGCAACCACCGTCGATGTCGACATCGTCGACTACCATTTCAACCCGCCGACCGTCAGCATTCAGGTCGGCGACAGCGTGCGCTGGATCAACGGCGAAAAACGCACCAGCCATTCGGTCTTGTTCCCCGCCGAAAACGGCCTCGAATCCGAGCGCCTGTTTCCCGGTGAAGAATACCTCCGGCGCTTTGAGAAACCGGGCCGCTACCCCTACCGCTGCGGGCCGCATGAAGAAATGAAAGGAGAGGTGGTTGTTGGCGAGTAGCGCCGCGCCACCCAACAAGCGGACGATGCAAGTCGATTTTGCCGGGCAATTGCGCGAAGAAGCTCACACGTTACCGTCCTCGCGGCCCGATCGTCCCTCTCCCCTCGCGGGAGAGGGAAAGAGGGAGAGGGGGCGGCCACCGGAGACGCCGTCGCTCGCCCACTCGCCCCCTCCTCTACCGCAAAAGGAGCGGAGCCGTAGGATGGGTAGAGCGCAGCGAAACCCATCATGGGTTGTAACCGCTGCCCTGTTGGGTTTCGCTTCGCTCTACCCAACCTACAGTTCGCCTGCCCAAGCTGGCGAGGCAATGCCAACCCCCACCCGACAAAAAGAGCTGATCCACCTCGTGCGCCAGGATTGCGGCTCCTGCCACGGCATGACTCTGCACGGCGGCCTCGGCCCGCCGCTGCTGCCGGAAACCTTGCGCGACAAGCCCGCCGACAGCCTCGTCGCAACCATCTGCAATGGCCGTCCCGGCACGCCGATGCCGCCGTGGAAGCAATTTGTCAGTGAAAGCGAAGCCACCTGGATCGTCGACCAACTCATGAGCGGATTTCCCCAATGAAACGATTTTTGACGCTGTTATTCACCATTCTGCTCGGCCTTGGCGCCAGCGCCCAAGCCGATGAAAACGCGCCCGCCTGCGCCTTCCTCGCCGCCGCCGATTGCGCCAGCCCGCCGCTGCGCGGCACTGGCGATCTCGGCCTCATCATCGAACGCGCCAATGGCCATGTCACCCTCATCAACACCAGCACCCGCCAGCCCTATGCCCGCATCGAAGGTCTCGGCGACCTCTCCCACGCCTCCGCCATTTACAGTCGGGATGCCCGCTACGCCTACATCTTTGGCCGCGACGGCGGGCTGACCAAGGTCGATCTCCTGACCGCCCGCATCGTCAAGCGCGTCATCCAGGCGGGCAACTCCATCGGCGGCGCCATTTCGCAGGATGGCCGCATCGTCGTCGCGCAGAACTACACGCCCGGCGGCATCAAGGCGTTCGACGCCGAAACGCTCGAACTCCTCGCCGAAGTCCCGGCGGAATACGCCCCCGGCCAGTTTTCCAAAGTCGTCGGCCTCGCCGACACGGCGGGCAACAAATTCGCCTACGCGCTGTTCGAGGCGGGCGAAATCTGGGTCAGCGATTTCGCCAACCCGCGCCAGCCCGTGACCCGACGCTATCCGGCGGGCAAACAGCCCTACGACGGCCTGGTCACGCCCGATGGCCGCTACTTCATGGCCGGACTATTCGGCGAAGACGGCATTGCGCTGCTCGACCTCTGGCAGCCGGAAAAAGGCGCGCGCAAAATTCTTGAAAACTACGGACGCGGCGAAGAAAAACTGCCCGTCTTCAAAATGCCCCACCTGCGCGGCTGGACAGTCGCCCAAGGCCGCGCCTACCTGCCCGCCATTGGCCGCCACGAAGTGCTGGTCGTCGACATCGGCACCTGGCAGGAAGTGGGCCGCATCCCCGTGCGCGGCCAGCCGGTTTTCGTCCTGGCGCGGCCCGATGGCCGCCAGATCTGGGTCAATTTCGCCTTCCCCGACAACGGCAAAATGGATGTCATCGACACCCTGGCGGGCAAAGTCATCCACGCCTTCGAGCCGGGCAAAGGCATCCTGCACATGGAATTCACGCCGCGCGGCGAAAATATCTGGCTTTCGGCGCGCGACGACCATAAAGTCCTGATCTACGACACTGCGAGCTTCGCCCAAATCGGCGAA
>JAITWU010000361.1 GCA_031285115.1 Azonexus sp.
CAGCCGAAGGCTTCGTAGCGGGCGAGGCAGATTTTTTTGGCGGCTTCGCGGGCCGGTTTGAGGAAGTCGCGCGGGTCGAACTTGGACGGGTTTTCGGCCATGTAGCGGCGGACGGCGGCAGTCATCGCCAGCCGGATGTCGGTGTCGATATTGACCTTGCGCACGCCGTGAGCGATGCCCTTGACGATTTCTTCGACCGGCACGCCGTAGGTTTCCTTCATGTCGCCGCCGAACTGGCGGATTTCGGCGAGCAGCTCCTGCGGCACGCTGGAAGAACCGTGCATGACGAGATGGGTGTTCGGGATGCGGGCGTGAATTTCCTTGATGCGGTCGATGGCGAGAATGTCGCCGGTCGGCTTCTTGGTGAATTTATAAGCGCCGTGACTGGTGCCGATGGCAATGGCCAGCGCGTCGCAATTGGTTTGTTTGACGAAATCGGCGGCCTGGTCGGGGTCGGTCAGCAGTTGCTCGCGGGTCATGTGGCCTTCGGCGCCGTGGCCGTCTTCCTTGTCGCCCTTCATGGTCTCCAGCGAGCCGAGAACGCCCAGTTCGGCTTCGACTGAAACGCCGATGGCGTGCGAGAACTTGACCACTTCGCGGGAGACGGCAACGTTGTATTCGTAGGAGGAGGTCGTTTTGCCGTCGGCTTCGAGCGAGCCGTCCATCATCACCGAGGTAAAGCCGGAGCGGATGGCGCCCATGCACACCGCCGGGCTTTGGCCGTGATCCTGGTGCATGACGATGGGCAACTGCGGGTAGGCTTCGAGCGCCGCCAGAATCTGGTGGCGCAGGAAGGGTTCGCCAGCGTATTTGCGGGCGCCGGCGGAAGCCTGCATGATGACCGGGGCATCGGCCTGGCTGGCGGCTTCGCAAATGGCCCAGACTTGCTCCATGTTGTTCACATTGAAGGCGGGCAGGCCGTAGTTGTGCTCGGCGGCGTGATCGAGCAGTTGACGCAGTGAAACGAGTGCCATGGTGGTGTCTCCTTAAAAAATTCCAGATCAATCAATCGGCGGGGCGGGGTTGCAATCCGTCCCTAGGCTTTGCGGTACTCACCCGCTTGGACAATTTTCATCGTATTGGTGTGGCCGCTGCGGCCAATGGCGTCGCCAATGGTCATCACCATCAGGTCGCCGTCCTGCACCACGCCGAGCCGCTCCAGTTCCTGCTCGGCTTCGACCAGCGCGAGCGAGGGAAATTTGGAGTTGGGGGTGAAGGCAATCGGGTAGACGCCGGAAAAGAGGGTCAGCTTGGTCAGCGTTTCGGCCACCGGCGTCAGCGCGAAAATCGGCACGCGGGCGGTGACGCGCGAGGTCCACAGCGCCGTCGACCCGGATTGAGTGAGCGCGACGATGGCCTTGACCTTGAAGTGCGAGGCGGCAAAGAGCGCCGACATGGCGATCGATTGGTCGATGCGCTGAAATTCGATGTCGCCGAGACGATGATCTTCGGCGTGGTCTTCAAATTCTTTTTCGGCCTGAAGGCAAATACGCGCCATTGCCTCGACCGTTTCGACCGGATATTCGCCGACGGCGGTTTCCGCCGAAAGCATCACCGCATCGGTGCCGTCGAGCACGGCGTTGGCGACATCCGAGACTTCGGCGCGGGTGGGAATCGGGTGGGTGATCATCGACTCCATCATCTGCGTCGCCGTAATCACCAGCTTGGCGCGGGCACGGGCGAGCCGGATCATGCGTTTCTGCAAGCCCGGCACGGCGGCTTCGCCGACTTCGACGGCCAAATCGCCGCGCGCCACCATGATGGCGTCTGAAGCATCCATGATTTCGCCGAGCAGCGGAATCGCCTCGGCGCGTTCAATCTTGGCTACCAGAAGGCTTTTGCCGCCCGCCGCCAGCATCAGCTCACGCGCCTGGCGCATGTCGGCGGCGGAGCGCGGAAAAGAGACGGCAATGAAATCGGCCTTGATGCGGGCGGCAGTCTTGATGTCTTCCTTGTCCTTGGCGGTCAGCGCCGGGGCGGTCAGGCCGCCGCCCTGGCGGTTGATGCCCTTGTTGTTGGAAAGGACGCCGCCGCGCACGACGCGACAATGGACTTCCGAGCCGCGCACTTCGCTGACGTGAAATTCCAGCATCCCGTCGTTCAAAAGCAGCACCGCGCCTTGTTCAAGGTCGTTCGGCAGTTCTTTGTAATCAAGGCCGACGCGCTCCTGATTGCCGGGTTTGTCCCAGGCGGCATCGAGAATGAAGCGGTCGCCGGGGGCGAGGACGATTTTGTTGTTCTCGAATTTGCCGACGCGGATTTTCGGGCCTTGCAAATCGGCGAGAATGCCGACCGTGCGACCGACCGCTTTGGCGGCGGCGCGCACGGTTGCGGCGCGCTGGATGTGATCTTCGGGGCTGCCGTGCGAAAAATTCATGCGCACGACGTCCACCCCGGCGCGGACGATGCGCTCCAGCGCTTCGGGGGTGCTGGAAGCGGGGCCTAGGGTTGCGACTATTTTTGTTCTGCGTTGCATAGCGGTTGCTCGACCGGCGGCTCGCAGCGGCGGGCCGGATGGCTGCCGCCGCAAGCCGCCCGGTTGTTATTGGGCGCGTTGCTCGAGAATTTCGACCGCAGGCAAAACCTTGCCTTCGAGATATTCGAGAAAAGCGCCGCCAGCGGTGGAGATGTAAGACACCTTGTCATAGATGTCGTATTTCTGGATGGCGGCAATGGTGTCGCCGCCGCCTGCGAGCGTAAAGGCTTTGGTGGCGGCGATGGCTTCGGCAATTTTCCGGGTGCCAGCGCCGAACTGGTCGAACTCGAAGACGCCGACCGGGCCGTTCCATACGACAGTGCCAGCTTTCATGATGATGTCGGTGAGTTCCTGGGCGCTCTTGGGGCCGATGTCGAAAATCATGTCATCGTCAGCGACATCATCGGCGCTTTTGAGGACAGCCGGTTCATTGGCGTCGAATTTCTTGCCGACCACGACATCGGTGGCGATGGGAATGGTCGCGCCGCGCGCCGTCATTTTTTGCATCAGCGTTTGCGCTATCGGCGTCAGATCGTCCTCGCACAGCGATTTGCCGACCTTCTTGCCGGCCGCCTTCAGGAAGGTGTTGGCGATGCCGCCGCCGACCACCAGTTGCTCGCATTTTTCGGCGAGTGATTCGAGCACGGTCAGCTTGGTCGACACCTTGCTGCCGCCGACGATGGCGACCATTGGCCGGGCCGGGTTGGCGAGCGCCTTGTCGAGGGCGTCCAGCTCTTCGGTGAGCAGAATGCCAGCGCAGGCGACGGGCGCGTATTTGGCGATGCCGTGGGTCGATGCTTCGGCGCGGTGGGCGGTGCCAAAGGCGTCCATGACGAAGATGTCGCAGAGGGCGGCGTATTTTTTCGCCGTGTCATCGACATTCTTTTTTTCGCCCTTGTTGATGCGGCAGTTTTCCAGCAGCACCAGTTCGCCGGGCGCGACAGCAAAGCCGCCATCGACCCAGTCCTTGACCAGACGCACGGGCTTGCCCAGGCGGGCGGCGATATTGTCGGCCACCGGCTTTAACGAATTTTCTTCGCTCCACTGGCCTTCTTCGGGACGGCCCAGGTGCGAAGTGACCATGACCTTTGCTCCGGCTTTGAGGCAGTGGTTGATGGTCGCCATCGAGGCGGTGATGCGGGCGTCGGAGGTGACCTTGCCGTCCTTGACCGGGACGTTGAGATCGGCGCGGATAAAGACGCGCTTGCCAGCCAGGTCGAGATCCGTCATGCGGATGAAATGTGCCATTTGGGATGACTCCTCAATGAAAAAGGGCGGGCGCCTTGAAGCAACCCGCCCCGAACATCACTTGGCGACGTGGCGGACCAGTCGCAGCATGTTGCAGGTGTAGCCGTACTCGTTGTCGTACCAGGCGACGACCTTGACGAAGGTCGGGTCGAGGGCGATCCCGGCCTCGGCGTCGAACACGGAGGGCGTGGTGCAACCCCGGAAGTCGGTGGCGACGACTTTTTCGTCGGTGTAGCCCAAAACGCCCTTGAGCGGGCCATTTTCCGAAGCGGCCTTCATCGCGGCGCAAATCGCTTCGTAGCTGGCTTCCTTGTTCAGTTCGACGGTCAGGTCGACGACTGAGACATCAGAAGTCGGCACGCGGAAGGCCATGCCGGTGAGCTTCTTGTTGAGTTCGGGGATCACCTTGCCAACCGCCTTGGCCGCGCCGGTCGAGGACGGGATGATGTTTTCGAGAATACCGCGACCGCCGCGCCAATCCTTGTTGGAAGGGCCATCGACGGTTTTCTGCGTGGCCGTGGCGGCGTGCACGGTGGTCATCAAACCGCGCTTGATGCCGAAGTTGTCGTGCAGCACCTTGGCGACGGGAGCGAGACAGTTGGTGGTGCAGGAAGCGCCGGAAAGAATGGCCTCGCCGCCGTATTTATCGTGGTTTACGCCGTAAACGTACATCGGCGTGTCGTCCTTGGAGGGGGCCGACTGGATGACTTTTTTCGCCCCGGCGGCAAGGTGCGCTTCGCAGCTTTCCTTGGTCAGGAAGAGGCCGGTGCATTCGATGACGATGTCGGCACCGATTTCGTTCCACTTCAACTCTGCCGGGTTCTTCACGGCGGAGAGGCGGACGCGCTTGCCATTGACGAGCAGCGCATTGCCGTCAACCTTGATGTCGCCATTGAAACGACCATGCACGGAATCGTACTTGAGCATGTAGGCCAGATAGTCCGGGTCGAGCAGGTCGTTGATGCCGACCACCTCGAATTCCGGAAAATCCTTGCTGATGGCGCGAAAGACCATGCGCCCGATACGGCCAAAGCCGTTGATGCCGATTTTGATAGTCATTTTTACTTCCTTTCCAAAGAAAAAGTCAGGCCAGCATCGCCTTGGCCGCAGCGACCACATGGGCGACGGTGAAGCCGAACAGATCGAACAACTCCCCGGCGGGCGCCGACTCGCCGAAACGGTCGATGCCGATCACGACGCCGTGCAGGCCGACGTATTTGCGCCAGAAATCGGGGTGCGCCGCTTCGATGGCGATGCGCTTCTTGCAACTGCCGCCGCCCAGCACGCTCGATTTGTATTCGGCGCTCTGGCGGTCGAAAACATTGGTGCACGGCATCGAGACGACGCGCGCGGCGATGCCTTCAGCCGCCAGCGCCGCCTGGGCGTCGAGCGCCAGCTTGATTTCCGAGCCGGTGGCGATCAGGGTCACCTGCGGCTGACCGCCCGCCGCTTCCGAGAGGATATAGCCGCCTTTGGCGATGTCGGCGTCGCTGACCTTGGCCGTCACCGTCGGCAGATTCTGTCTTGAGAGGGCCAGAAGGCTTGGGCCGTCGGTCCGCTCCATCGCGCACATCCAGGCGATGGCCGTTTCGGTCGCGTCAGCCGGACGCCAGACATCGAGATTGGGAATGATGCGTAAACTCGGCACATGCTCGACCGGCTGGTGCGTCGGGCCATCTTCGCCCAAGCCGATGGAATCGTGCGTATAGACCATGACGTGCCGCTGCTTCATCAAGGCCGCCATGCGGATGCCGTTGCGGGCGTAGTCGGAGAAAACGAGGAAAGAAGCGGTGTAGGGAATCAGCCCGCCATGCAGGGCGATGCCGTTGGCAATCGCCGTCATGCCGAATTCGCGCACGCCGTAATGGCAGTAATTGCCGCCAGCGGCTTTGCTGACGCCCTTGCTGTCCTTGACCAAGGTCAGGTTGGAGCCAGCCAGATCGGCGGAGCCGCCGAAAATTTCCGGAACGGCGGGCACCAGCGCGGCGATGGCGTTTTGCGAGGCTTTGCGGGTGGCGATGTTCTCGGCCTTTTCGCGCGTCGCGGCGAGGTAGGCGGCTTTGGTCTGGCTCCAGTTGGCGGGCAGTTCGCCTTTCAGCACGCGGCGCTCGAATTCGGCGGCTTCCGTCGGGAAAGCAGCGCGGTAAGCGGCAAAACGCTTGTTCCAGTTTTCTTCAAAAGCCGCGCCCGCTTGTTTGCGATTCCAGGCGCTGTACACCTCGTCCGGGATGACGAAGGGCGGATGCGGCCAGCCGATATATTCGCGGGCGGCGGCGATTTCTTCCTTGCCGAGCGGCGCGCCGTGGCAGTCGTGCGAGCCTTGCTTGTTCGGCGAACCCATGCCGATCACGGTTTTGCAGCAGATCATGCTCGGCTTGTCGGTCACCGCTTTGGCTTCGAGCAGCGCCCTTTCGATAGCCTCGGCGTCATGGCCGTCAACGTTGGCGACGACATGCCAGCCGTAAGAAGCAAAACGCTGCGGAATATTCTCGGTAAACCAGCCTTCGACATGGCCGTCGATGGAAATGCCGTTGTCGTCCCAGAAGGCGATCAGCTTGCCGAGGCCAAGCGTACCGGCGAGCGAGCAGGCTTCGTGCGAGACGCCTTCCATGAGGCAGCCGTCGCCGAGGAAAGTGTAGGTGTGGTGATTGACGATTTCGTGGCCGGGCTTGTTGAATTCCGCCGCCAGCACTTTTTCCGCCAGCGCCATGCCGACGGCGTTGGTGATGCCCTGGCCGAGCGGCCCGGTGGTCGTTTCGACGCCCGGCGTGTAGCCGTATTCCGGGTGGCCCGGCGTTCTCGCGTGGAGTTGGCGGAATTGTTTGAGGTCGTCGATCGAGACGTCGTAGCCGGTGAGATGCAGGAGGGCGTAAATCAGCATCGAGCCGTGGCCGTTGGAAAGGACGAAGCGGTCGCGGTCGGGCCATTTCGGGTTGGCCGGGTTGTGGCGCAAATGACGACGCCACAAAACTTCGGCAATTTCCGCCATGCCCATCGGCGCGCCGGGGTGGCCGGAATTGGCTTGCTGCACGGCATCCATCGCCAGGGCGCGAATGGCGCCGGTAAGCGGGGAAAACTTGAGGTTAGCAGGGGAACTCATGGTTCGGCATCCAATTTTTGAGGGAAATTCGATTATCAGCGAAAGGGCATTTTTTGTGTGGGCAAAAGTCGGCAATGTTCAGGAAAATCGCATAAATCTTATTGAATTAGTAATTAAGCATTTATTTTCCGATGGTGATTCCATGTGCCGGACAGGCGTCGTTTTGCCCGGTTTTTAGAGCGGTTGGTTTTACGCGGTTGGCGCAGATCCATCCTCTTCTCCCCTCTCCCGCTTGCGGGAGAGGGAATGAGGGTGAGGGTATCGGGCGACGGGAAAGGTAAAAGACGCTTGGCCCGCCGCGGGGGGGGGGG
>JAITWU010000363.1 GCA_031285115.1 Azonexus sp.
TGTGAACGATCACTGACCGTCTACTAACATATCTGCATCCTCAAGGGGGTAATTTAGCATTGTCTGCCCAACGGTTTTACTTACTCCCTTCCAGCGCCTCAACCGCCGCTCTCCCCGCCGCAAAGGCGCGGCGGTTGAGGTCGACCAGTTTCTCGCCCTTTCTCTCAAAGCGTTTGAGCACTCCGGCCAGCAGCACTTCGGCGGAAAAGGGCAGGTGGTCGGCGATGGCGCCGAGCATGACGGTGTTGCCGAGGCGGATGTCGCCGAGTTCGAGCGCGATTGCGGTGGCGTCGAAGGCGACGACGGGGTTGCCGGTGTTGCGGATGGCGCTGAGCGGGTCGGCGGGGTAGTCGAAGAGGCCGAGTTCGACTACCGGCGGCACCAGGCGGGCGATGTTCATGAGCGTGATTGCGCCGGGCTTGAGCATGTGCTGCCAGCGCATCGCTTCCGCCGATTCAAAGCCGAGCAGCACATCCGCCGTGCCGGGGGTGATTTGCGGCGACAGCACTTTGGGGCCAAAGCGCAGGTGCGAGGAGACGACGCCGCCGCGCTGGGCCATGCCGGCGACTTCGGTTTTCTTGGCGTCGTGGCCGGTGGCAATCGCCGCTTCGGCGAGGATTTCGGTGGCCGTCATGACGCCCTGGCCGCCGATGCCGACGACGAGAATGTTGGTGGTGTTGGTCGCCTGGGTCATGCGCTCGCTCCTTCCTTGACGAACTGGATCGGCGCTTCCGGCGTGTGGTGCACGATGGCTTCCGGCGCGCAGGGCTGGAGGCACAGGCCGCAGCCGGTGCATACCGCGCTTTCAATGCGGACAAAGGCCAGATCGACTTCGCGCCCGCTCGGTTTGATCTGTTTGCCGCGCCGCGTGACGTGGATGGCCGGGCAGCCGACATCGAGGCAGTTACCGCAGCCGGTGCAGCGGTCGTCGATGACGGCGTAGGGTTTGAGCTTGTGGTAATCCTTGATCAGCACGCAGGGTTGGTCGGTGATGATGACGGAGACATCCGGCACTTTGATTTCTTCGCGGATGGTCTTGAACAGCACCGGCAACTGGTAGGGATCGACCGTGTGGATGCGCTCTTCCTTGACGCCGAGCGCCGCCACCAGTTTGGCGAAGTCGATGCGCGGCGCGGCTTCGCCGTAAATGTCGCGGCCATTGCCGGGGTTGTCCTGGCCGCCGGTCATGCCGACGGCGCGGTTGTCGAGCAGCAGGACGGTGACGTTGCCCTTGTTGTAGACCATGTCGAGCAGGCCCTGCATCCCCATGTGGAGGAAGGTCGAATCGCCGATCACGGCGACGATGCGCTTGTCCTTGTCGCCCTCGCCGCGGCCTTTGTCCATGCCGAGGGCGACGCCCATCGACGCGCCCATCGAGACGCAGGTGTCGAGCGCATTCCACGGATGCCCCGCGCCCAGCGTGTAGCAGCCGATGTCGCCGGAAATGTTGAGGTTCCTCACCTGCGACAAGGTGTAATAGACGCCGAGATGCGGGCAGGCGACGCACATGGTCGGCGGTCGCGGGAACACCGTCATCGGCGCAAACGGCGCGGCGGGTGGTTCCGGCTCGCCCAAAAGCCGGGCGATGGCGGGTTTGAGCACATTGGGCGAGAGTTCGCCCTGGAGCGGCAGAATATCCTTGCCGATGACCGCCAGACCCTGCGCCTTCAATTCCGTTTCGACCAGCGGCTCGACTTCCTCGACGACGACGACCTGATCGACCAGCGCCGCCAAAGCGCGGCATTTTTCCAGCGGCAGCGGATGCGAAAAACCCAGCTTCAACACCGGCGCATCCGGGAAAGATTCCCGCACGTGCATATAAGCCGGGCCGGAAGCGATGAAACCGACGCGCCGGTCGCTGCCCGGCTCGATCCTGTTGAGGGGCGAATCTTCTGTCGCCGCCCGCAATTCAATATCGCGCTTGAACATCAGCGGAATGCGCTTGACGGCGTTGCCCGGCACCATCACAAAACGCGCCGCCTCCTTGTGGAAACCCGCGCCAGTGTGGGCCACGCGCTCGCCGACCGTGACCAGCCCCTTGACGTGATTGATGCGCGTCGTCATGCGCAGGATCACCGGCACTTGAAAACGCTCCGACAATTCATAAGCCGCCTTGGTCATGGCGTAGGCTTCCTGCGAATCGGCAGGCTCGAACACCGGCACATGGGCGAAACGGCCCCAGTAGCGGGAATCCTGCTCGTTTTGCGAAGACGACAGCCCGACATCATCGGCAATGGCGATGACGAGACCGCCGACGACGCCGGTCAGCGTCACCGTCATCAAGGCGTCGGAAGCCACATTCATGCCGACATGCTTCATGCAGCAGAACGCCCGCGAACCGGCATAAGCCGCGCCGATGGCGACTTCCAGCGAAACCTTCTCATTGACCGACCATTCGGCGTAAAGATCGGGATAAGTGGCAATCACCTCCATCATTTCCGTCGATGGCGTTCCCGGATAAGCCGCCGCCACCTTGACCCCCGATTCCCACACCGCGCGCGCCACGGCCTCGTTGCCGGACATCAGATGCCGGCTCGCCGCCGACGCAGGCATGACTGCTGTCATGGTTGCTCCTGTCAATAATGCAAAAACCTTGCATTTTATAGGAAGCCGTAAAACCGGCGGTTTGATCAAGCACAACAACGGGCGGGTTTGGGGCGCGGCCCGCAGAAAACGGCAAACCGCTACCGCTGCGCTTTCGTCCGGCTATCTCCCGGAGCGAGATCGACGCCGAGGGCCTTTGCCTGACGTGCCGCGTAGAGCTTGCCAGCGGTAGCAATGGCCGCTTTGCGAGCCTCGATGATTTTCTTTTCATCGTCGCCAAGCCGGGCCTTGTCCATGTTGTTCAAGCGGGCATGATGACTTGCCAACGCCTGACGCGCTTCGTCAAAAGGCAAGCCGTTCTTGCGGTTCCTTGGCAAGCTGTGGGCTTGATCGACAGCCTGATAGCGCGATGGATCATCAACGATGGGGATATTGCGCTCGATGGTCTTTATTTCGTTGAGCGCCGTACTCAGGCTGTTGGCCATCGGTTTGCTGTTGGCGTAACGCTCAAGGTCGCCATCGACGATGGTGCGCTCGGTAGCGATGATCAGAGGCAGGTTGCCGCTGCGACGGACTTCCTGAATGTGGTTCACCAACTCGTTACGGACAATATCCAGTCGTTTTGCTGGTTGAGTCCGCAACAGGTCTTGCGAATGGATGCCTTCGCGCACCAGTAAGCGATCCAACGCCGTCAACGATGTGTCAGCCACTGTTTAGCGATCCAGCCAGTTAGACCCATAGGCTTCATCGGCATTTTTCGTCTGAAAACCCATGTCCCGAATGAATTGCGAACCGTGGCGCTTTTTGAGGAAGGCGAGTGAATGCGCTGGCAGTTCGGCACATGCGAGCCATGCCCATGCGGTCTCACCATCCCCGGCTTTATCAGCGGCCTCCGATTCGGCGCAGCAGATGCCGTTTTCCGATAGACCACCGGCCCGCAGTTCATCCCGCTCGGCGTCGGTCATGTAGCTTCTGGGCTTCATCTTCTCGATTTCACTTTGGTTCATGGTGGAGGCTCCTGTCCGGTTAGTGCAGCCGGTGATGTGTTGTCCTGTGCATGATATTACCGTTTGGCGAACGACAAAAAACGGGCGCATACAGCTTGGCCTATGATTTTTTCCGGTTTCCGGGGCGATTCCGTTTTTGTTGCACGATACGAATTTTGTTTTTACAATATGAAAAATCAAACGCAGGCAGCCCGTTCGCCATCAAGCCTTGAAGTTGCCTGCGACAGCGCAAAAGAGAACTCACCCGAAGGAGACAAATCATGGCTGAACAGCCGCAATCCGAGCCTGTCGACAACGACCCGCAGGAGACAAAGGAATGGATGGACGCCTTGGCTGGCGTGATTGCCGCCGAGGGCGCGGAGCGGGCGCATTTTTTGATCGAGACGCTGATCGGCCAGGCGCGGGAGGAGGGGATCGACATCCCTTATTCGGCCAACACCGGCTATATCAACACCATTCCCGCCGACCAGCAGCCGAAGTATCCGGGCCAGCCGGATCTGGAGATCAAGCTGCATTCCTATATCCGCTGGAACGCGATGGCGATGGTGGTGCGGGCCAACAAGGAGACCAATGTCGGCGGCCACATCGCTTCTTTTGCTTCGGCGGCGGCCTTGTATGACGTGGGTTTTTCGCATTTCTGGCACGCCCCGTCGGCGGCGCATGATGGCGATCTGATTTTCTTTCAGGGCCATTCGATCCCCGGCATTTACGCCCGCGCCTTTTTGCTCGGTCGTTTGAGCGCCGAGCAACTCGACAATTTCCGCCAGGAGACGGATGGCAAAGGCATTTCGTCCTACCCGCATCCGTGGCTGATGCCGGATTTCTGGCAGTTTCCGACGGTTTCGATGGGTTTGGGGCCGATTCAGGCCATTTATCAGGCGCGGTTCATGAAATACCTCGCTTCGCGCGGTCTGATCGACGCCGAACGGGCGGCGGCGCGCAAGGTCTGGGCTTTTTTGGGCGATGGCGAAACGGACGAGGTCGAATCGCTCGGCGCTATCGGCATGGCCGGGCGCGAGCGGCTCGACAACCTGATTTTCGTCATCAACTGCAATCTGCAACGGCTCGACGGCCCGGTGCGCGGCAATGGCAAGATCATTCAGGAACTGGAAAGCGAATTTCGCGGCGCGGGCTGGAATGTCATCAAAGTGGTTTGGGGCACGCAGTGGGATGCGCTGTTCGCCCGCGACAAAAAGGGCATTCTCAAAAAGCGCATGATGGAATGCGTCGATGGCGAATATCAGACCTTCAAGGCCAAAAACGGCGCTTACGTCCGCGAGCATTTTTTCAATACGCCGGAATTGAAGGAACTGGTCGCCGACTGGACGGACGAGGCGATCTGGCAATTGAATCGCGGCGGCCACGATATTTTCAAAATTTTTGCCGCCTACCATGCGGCGGTGGCGCATCAGGGCCAGCCGACATTGATTCTGGCCAAGACCATCAAGGGCTTTGGCATGGGCCAGGCGGGCGAGGCGATGAATATCTCGCACCAGCAGAAAAAGCTCGATCACGAGCAGATTCGCCGCTTCCGCGACCGCTTTGATTTGCCGGTGCCGGATGAGCAGATTGATGAACTGCCCTACCTCAAATTCGCCGAGGATTCGGAGGAATACCAGTATCTGCGCCAGCGCCGCCTCGATCTCGGCGGTTTTCTCCCGGCCCGCCGCCGTCAGGCCGCGCCGCTCGCTGTGCCGACGCTCGATAAATTCACCGCGCTGTTGCAGGCTTCCGGCGAGGGACGCGAGTTGTCGACGACGATGGCGATGGTTCGCCTCATCAATATGCTTTTGAAAGACAAGGCGGTTGGCCGCCATGTCGTGCCCATCGTCCCCGATGAATCGCGCACTTTCGGCATGGAAGGCATGTTCCGCGCCGTCGGCATCTGGAGCCAGCAGGGCCAGAACTATGTGCCGGAAGACCACGATCAACTGATGTTCTACAAGGAATCGAAAAGCGGCCAGGTGTTGCAGGAAGGCATCAACGAAGCGGGCGCGATGAGCGACTGGATCGCCGCCGCCACCGCCTATTCGGTGCATGGCGTGCAGACCATGCCGTTTTACATCTGCTATTCGATGTTCGGCCTGCAACGGACGATGGATCTCGTCTGGGCGGCGGGCGA
>JAITWU010000371.1 GCA_031285115.1 Azonexus sp.
CCCCCCCCCCCGCGGCGGGCCAAGCGTCTTTTACCTTTCCCGTCGCCCGATACCCTCACCCTCATTCCCTCTCCCGCAAGCGGGAGAGGGACGATCGGTTCGCGCTCATGGCACGGGAGGAGGAGAGGTTTGCGCTGTGCATGGCTAAACAAAAACCGCTCCAATCAAGTCGAATGATAGCCAACCGCCCGCTCGACCTCCCGGCGCGAGCCGAGGATGACTGGCACGCGCTGGTGCAGATCGTGCGGGACGAGATCGAGAATGCGCTGGCGGCCCGTGCTGGCTGCGCCGCCCGCCTGCTCGATGAGAAAGGCCATCGGGTTGGCTTCGTACATGAGGCGCAGCTTGCCGCCCTTGGCGCGGAGTTTTTCGTCCATCGGGTACATGAAAATGCCGCCGCGCGTCATGATGCGATGGACATCCGCCACCATCGAAGCCACCCAGCGCATGTTGTAATCCTTGCCGAGCGGCCCCTGGCGGCCCGCCGTCATGTCGTCGACGTAACGCTGCACCGGCGCTTCCCAGAAGCGGCGGTTCGACATATTGATGGCGAATTCCGCCGTTTCTTCGGGGATGCGGACATTTTCGCGGGTCATCACAAAATGGCCGTGCTCGCGGTCGAGCGTAAAGACGACGACGCCATCGCCAACCGAGAGGACGAGCAGGGTGGTCGGGCCATAGACGGCGTAACCGGCGGCGACCTGGGCCGTGCCCGGTTGCAGAAACGCTTTGGCGGCGGCTTCGGGCGTCGATAGATCGGCCCCTTCCGGGCATTTCAAAACCGAGAAAATGGTGCCGATGGAGACATTGACATCAATATTGGAAGAACCGTCGAGCGGGTCGAAAGTGAGCAGATATTCGCCCTTCGGGAAGCGGTTCGGCACGAGGTGCGGCAGATCCATTTCTTCAGAAGCCATCGCCGCCAGATGGCCGCCCCATTCATTGGCTTCGAGCAGGATTTCGTTGGACAGGACATCGAGTTTTTTCTGCGCTTCGCCCTGTATGTTGTCGCTGCCCGCTTCGCCGAGCACGCCGCCATCGCCGCCGAGAGCGCCCTTGCCGATGGCGATCGAAATGGCCTTGCAGGCGCGGGCGGCGACTTCGAGCAGCAATTTCAAATCGCCGGTAATCACCTCCTTGTGGCGTTGTTCTTCAGTCAAATAGCGGGAGAGGGTGCGTTGTGCCATGAGGTGTTCTCCGTCGAAAACTTGAAATTTTATCGCGCCGGACAGCGGGCGCGGAGAAAAGCGAAGGCGGCGTCAGCCGGGAGCGGCAGGCTGAACAGGTAGCCCTGAATTTCGTCGCAGCCGTTGCCGCGCAGGAGGACGTACTGATCTTCGGTCTCGACGCCCTCGGCGACCACTTTGAGGCCGAGCGAGTGGGCGAGCGCAATGGTGCCGAAAGCGATGGTGCGGTCGTTGAGATCGTGTTCGATGTCGGCGACGAAGGAACGGTCGATTTTGAGATGGTCGATCGGGAACAGCTTGAGGTAGGCCAGCGAAGAATAGCCGGTGCCAAAATCGTCAATGGCGAGCGTGATGCCCATGCTGGAAAGTTTTTGCAGGATGCCGATGGTCTCCTGCGGATTTTCCATGACGCTGCTTTCGGTGATTTCGATTTCCAGCAACTCGGGCGGCAGACCCGAATCGGCCAAAGCGCCAGCGACCATTTCGCAGAAATCGCGCTGCCGCAACTGCCGGGCCGAGACGTTGACGGCCACGCGCAGCGGGGCCAGCCCGTCGTCGAGCCAGCGTTTCATCTGGCGGCAGGCGCTGTGCAGCACCCATTCGCCAATGTCGACGATCATCCCGTTCTGTTCGGCGATGGGAATGAAGCGGCAGGGCGCAATCATGCCGTCATTCGGATGATTCCAGCGCAGGAGCGTCTCGACGCCGACCGGTCGGCGGCTGCCAGCATCGAACTGCGGCTGGTAGTGCAGCGTCAGTTCGCCTCGCGCGAGGGCGTGGCGCAGCTTTCTTTCGAGATCGAGGCGCTCGGTCGTCGCCCGGTTCATTTCGCTGGCGAAAAACTGAAAATTGTTCCGGCCAGCCGCTTTGGCGTGGTACATCGCCGTGTCGGCGTTTTTGAGGAGGGTGTCGCCATCATCGCCATCGTCGGGAAAGAGGGTGATGCCGATGGATGGGCTGGTGTGCAGTTCGTGTTCGGCGACTTCGATCGGCGCAGCCAGCGCGCTGACGATCTTGTTGGCGACGGTGGCGGCGTCGGCGGGCGAGTTGATGGCGGGCAGGATGACGACGAACTCATCGCCGCCAAAGCGGGCGACATAGTCGCTTTCGCGGAGCAGCTTGGCAAGACGCTGGGCGACATGGAGCAAGACGCCATCGCCGATCCGGTGGCCGAGCGTGTCGTTGATGAGTTTGAAATGGTCGAGGTCGATGAGCAGAACGGCCAGATGCTGATGGTGCCGACGCGCGCCGGGCAGCGATTCGGCGAGGTGGGTGACGAGCGTTCCCCGGTTGGGCAGCGCGGTCAGCGCGTCGTATTGGGCCGCGTGGCGGATCAGCGCCTCGGCGTGGCGGCGCTCGGAAATATCGGTAATCAGCCAGAGATAGTGGGTTGGCCGGTCGGTCAATGAGTCGTCGATACGCGAAACGCGGAGGCTGACCGGGAGACTTTCGCCATTCTTGCGGTGCAGTTCAAACTCGCCGCTCCAGGAACCCTTTTTTTCGAGGAGGGCGGCCAGTCGCCTGGTCGTCTCCAGATTGGCCGGGGCGATCAGCTCGAAGATGACGCGCCCCGGCAGCTCGTCTGGATCGAAGCCGGTAATCTGCCCGCTGGCCGGGTTGGCGGCGAGAATGTGGTGGCTGCCGTCAGTGAAAATGATGCCGTCCGGCGCTTGCGTGAATACCCTGAGAGTCAATTGTCCCAGCGCAATGCCAGCCCGTCGCGTCGTCAGGTCGAACCAGGAAATGATCAAACCGCCGCCGTCCAGTTGCGTGCTGCGAATATCAAAAACATGGCCGTCGGCGAGCGTCGCTTCAAAAGCGTAGGACTGGCCGCGCTCTGCCTGTTCCGTCAGTGCACGAAACGGGTTCTGGCGGCCCTCCTGCATAAAAACGCTGAAGCGGGCGGACTGGCGCAGCAGGTCGGCGCAGCGGACGCCAGCCCGTAACGCTTCAGGCGGCAGGCGCAGCAGATCGGTCAGATTTTGCGTCCATTCGAGTAGTTGCAGATGGTGATCGAAGATGGCGTAGCCGCACGGCAATTCGCTCAAGGCGGCATTGATCTGCGGGTCGAGGTGGGGACGACCGATTTGGGAGGGGAGCGACAAGGATTTTCCAGGGGTTGAAATGAACTACGGCGCCGGGCAGCGGGCATGCAGAAAGGCAAAGGCAGCGGCGCTGTTGAGCGGTCGGCTCAAGAAATAGCCTTGAATTTCGTCGCAACCGTTTGCCCGCAGGAGCTTGTGCTGCTCTTCGGTCTCGACCCCTTCGGCGATGACCTTGAGGTTGAGCGAGTGGGCAAGGGCGATGGTGCCGAAGGCGATGGCGCGGTCGTTGAGATCGTGTTCGATGTCGGCGACGAAGGAGCGGTCGATTTTGAGATGGTCGAGCGGGAACAGTTTGAGATAGGCGAGCGAGGAGTAGCCGGTGCCGAAATCATCAATCGCCAGCGTGACGCCCATACTGCAAAGTCTGGTCAGGACACCGATGGTTTCCTGCGGGTTTTCCATGATGCTGCTTTCGGTGATTTCGATTTCCAGCAATTCCGGCGGCAGGCCCGAATCGGCGAGCACACCGGCGACCATTTCGCAAAAATGGCGCTGCCGCAACTGCCGGGCCGAAACGTTGACGGCCATGCGCAAGGGCGCAAGACCGGCGTTGAGCCAGCGTTTCATCTGGTGGCAGGCAGTGACCAGCACCCATTCGCCAATCTCGATGATCAGCCCGGTTTCCTCCGCCACCGGAATGAAACGATCCGGCGGAATCTGGCCGTCGACCGGATGCGGCCAGCGCAACAGCGCCTCGACGCCGGTCGGCTGGCCGGCGTCGGCGGTGAATTGCGGCTGGTAGTACAAGGTCAGTTCGTTGCGCATGATGGCGTGGCGCAGCTTTCTTTCGATCTCCAGGCGCTCGTTGGTGAGGCGGTTCATTTCGGCGGTGAAAAACTGGAAGGTGTTACGACCGCTCGCCTTGGCGTGATACATCGCCGCATCGGCGTGCATCAGGAGGGTGTCGCCAGCGACGCCGTCGCCGGGAAAGATGCTGATGCCGATCGAAGGGCTGGTGTGCAGTTCATGGTGTTCGACCCGGATCGACGCCGCCAGCGCCGCGATGATCTTGTTGGCGACAGCGGCGGCGTCCGCCGGTAGCGTGATGTCGGGCAGGATGATGACAAATTCATCGCCGCCGATGCGGGCCACGTAGTCGGTTTCACGGAGCAGCCGGGAAATGCGGGTGGCGATTTCGCACAGCATCTGGTCGCCAACCTGATGGCCCAGGGTGTCATTGACCATTTTGAAGCGATCGAGGTCGAGCAAGAGGAGCGCCATCGGCTGCCCGCGCTCCTGCGCCTTTGGCAGCAGTTCGGCGAGGCAAGCGGCCAGCGCCGCCCGGTTGGGCAGGCCGGTCAGCGTGTCGTGCCGGGTGATGTGGCGCATCTGCGCCTCGGCCCACTGGCGCTCCGAAATGTCGGCGAGGAGCCAGATGTAGTTGACCGGCTGACCGGCTTGCTGATCTTCGACACAGGTGGCCTTGGCGCTGACCGGAATTTTGTCGCCGCTTTTGTCGAGCAGTTCAATTTCGCCATCCCAGCGGCCATGTTCGGCGAGATGTTCGCGCATATTGGCCAGCATTTCAGGAGAGGCCGGGTCGATCAGTCCGAAAACCGTGCGCCCGACCAGTTCGGCTGGCTCGTAGCCGGTGAGTTGGGCGCTGGCCGGGTTGGCTTCGATGATGTGGTGATCGTGGTCGGTAAACAGGATGCCGTCCGGCGCGTGGAGAAACATTTTCAGCGACAACTGGCCGTTTCTGGCGTTGGCGCGGCGCTCGGTAATATCGGTGCAAATCAGGGCGAAGCCGCCGCCAACCATGGGAATGCTGTGGATATTGAGCGTGTGATTGTCGGCGCGGAGCAGGTCGCAATGGCCGAACTGGCCGCGCATCGCCTGATTGACCGGGTATTGGCAGAAGGATTCGCTGTCATCCGGGCTGAAAGCGCCGCGCCGGATGGCGAGGCGGAACAGATCAGCGCAGCCAATACCGGCTTGCAGGTCTTCCGCCTGTAATTGCAAAAGCGTGGCGAATTCCTGACTCCACTCGCACAGCCGCAAATCGGCGGTGAAAATGCCGACTCCTTGCGGCAGACCGGAAACAATGGCTTTGGCCCCGAGCGGGCGACCGGTTTCGGGCGCGAGCGGCGAGAGGATGTCCAGGGGGTTGAAAGTCATGTGATCGACCAGATCATAATCATTCAACTATATCGTAAAACATCAATTGCTAGATGCGATTCGCATTCTTTTTATGTCAGCCGCGCCATTTGAGCGAGCAGCCGATCGAGGCTTTTTGAACCGCCGGGCCGCAGCCACTGGCGGCGATTTCGCGCATTGCCTCAAACAGTTCGCGGCGGCTGTCGGGCGCTGCCGGAGCACGTCCCGAAGCATCGAGCCGACCCCGGTATTGCAGTTGCAGCGCGGCGTTGTAACCGAAGAAATCGGGCGTGCACACCGCGCCATAGCTTTTGGCGACTTCTTGCGATTCATCGTACAAATAAGGGAAGGGAAACGCCAGTTCGTCCGCCCAGCGCCGCATTTCAGCGGGCGAGTCAGCGGGATATGAGGCAATATCATTGCTCATTATGGCGACGCTGCCAACGCCATATTCTTTCAGCTCGCGGCAATCGCGGAGCAGACGGTCGATGATGGCCTGAACGTAAGGGCAGTGGTTGCAGATGAACATGACGAGGAGGCCATTGACGCCACGGCAGTCAGCCAGCGTGTAGCGGCGGCCATCGACGCCGGGCAGGGCAAAGTCGATGGCCGGTTGACCAAAGTCGCAAACAGGGGGATTCAAGGCAGCCATTGGTGTGCACTCCAAAAAATATTTCACCCATAATAGTAACGATGAATCTGCCCCGTTTTTACTGCCGCGAGCCGCTTGCTTCCGGCGCTTCTGTCGATCTGCCGCCGCCGGTCGCCCGTCATGCCACGCGCGTGCTGCGTCTGCCGCCGGGCGCGGCGATGATTCTTTTCGATGGTCGCGGCGGCGAATATCTCGCCCATATCGAGCGCATCGAGCGCGACCGCGTGCTGGCAAGGCTCGCCGACTGGCGCGACATCGAGCGCGAATCGCCGCTGGCGGTAACGCTGGTGCAGGCGCTGCAAGCCGGGGAAAAAATGGATTTCACCATCCAGAAGGCGGTCGAACTCGGTGTCCGCGACATCGCGCCGGTGACCAGTCGGCGCAGTGTCCTGCGTCTTTCGGGCGAGCGGGCGGGCAAGCGCGTCGCCCACTGGCAGGGCGTGGCCGCCGCCGCCTGCGAGCAGTGCGGGCGCAATCAGGTGCCGCTCGTCGCGCCGCTGGAAAAACTGGAAAACTGGCTGGCGCGGCCCGCCGCTGGCGCTTTGCGGCTGATGCTCTCGCCGGAGGCCGAACAAACGCTTGCCGATGTGTCGCAAGTCAGCCAAAAAGCAGACAAAATCCATTTATTGATCGGCGCTGAAGGCGGCCTTGACCCGGAAGAAATCATCGCCGCCCGGCAAGCCGGTTTTCAGGCGGTGCGTCTGGGGCCGCGCGTGCTGCGCACCGAGACGGCGGGGTTGGCGGCGCTGACGGCGCTGCAATTGTTGTGGGGCGATTTGACGAAGGAGGCGGCAGATGTTTGAAGCGGCAGAACTGGGACACACAATCGACAAGCACAGCTTCAAGCGGGAGGTGACGAAACTGCGCGCCGCCTTGCTCGAAACGCAGTATGAGCTGGTCGATAAAAAGGAATTTCCGGTCATCATCCTGATCAGCGGCGTCGATGGCAGTGGCAAGAGCGAAACCATCAATCAGCTTTATTCGTGGATGGACCCGCGCCACATTTCGACCACGGCCTTTACTGAGCTGACCGACGAGGAACGCACCCGGCCAACCATGTGGCGCTACTGGCGGGCGCTGCCGCCCAAGGGCAAAATCGGCGTCTTTGCCGGTTCCTGGTATTCGCAGCCGATTGCCGAGCGCATTCGCGGCGATATGCCCCGCTCGGAACTCGATACCCACCTGACCAGCATCAATCAGTTTGAAGCGATGCTGGTCAATGAAGGCGTGCTGGTCTTGAAATTCTGGTTCCATCTTTCCCGAGATGGACAGAAGGCCCGCCTGAAGGCGCTGGAGAGCAATCCCAACACGGCCTGGCGGGTGACCAAAGAGAGCTACGACCGGCTCAAAACTTACGACAAGTTGCAGGAAGTCGCCGGGCACGTGCTGCGTGTGACCAACAGCGCCAAAGCGCCGTGGATCATCGTCGAAGGCACCGATGACAATTACCGCTCGCTGACGCTTGGCCGCATCGTGCTCGACGCCTTGCAGCGCCGCTTGAAGCAGGGGCGGCAGATGGTGCCGGTGGCGCCTGCGATCGTGCAGCCGATCGACGACCGTAATGTGTTGAGCGAACTCGATCTCTCACAGACGCTCGATAAAAAGCAGTACGAAAGCCAGTTGGCGAAATATCAGGGGCGGCTGGCGGAATTGTTGCGCGACCCGCGTTTCGTCGGCCAACGTTCGCTGCTCTTGTTGTTTGAAGGCCCGGATGCGGCAGGCAAGGGCGGCGCTATCCGCCGCATCGTCACGGCGATGGACGCCCGCCAGTTCCAGATTATCCCGATTGCCGCGCCGACCGAGGAAGAACGCGCCCAGCCCTATCTCTGGCGCTTCTGGCGGCACGTTCCGCGCACCGGGCGGACGGCCATTTTTGACCGTTCCTGGTATGGCCGGGTGCTGGTCGAGCGGGTCGAGGATTTTTGCAGCGAAGCCGACTGGCTGCGCGCCTACGCCGAAATCAACGATTTCGAGCATCAACTGGCGACGGCGGGGACGGTGGTCGTCAAATTCTGGCTGCAAATTTCCGCCGACGAGCAGTTGCGCCGCTTCAAGGAACGCCAGGACACCGAATTCAAGCGCTACAAAATTACCGAGGAAGATTGGCGCAACCGCGAAAAATGGGATGATTACGTGACGGCGGTTTGCGACATGGTAGACCGCACCTCAACGGGTCTGGCGCCGTGGACGCTGGTCGAAGCCAACGACAAAAACTTCGCCCGGGTCAAGGTCTTGAAAACCATTTGCGAGCGCCTCGAAACGGCGCTCAAGGACGAACACGGGAAATATAAAAAACAATGAGCGAAACCCCTTACGACGAACACTTCGTCTCCTGGTTCCGGGCGGTAACGCCCTATATCAACGCCTTTCGCGGCAAAACCTTCGTCATCGCCTTTGGCGGCAAAGTTGTCGCCAGCGAGTTTTTGAAAACGCTGGCCTACGACGTGAACCTCCTGGTCAGCCTCGGCATCCGCCTCGTCCTGGTGCATGGCGCGCGACCGCAAATCGAAGGAGCGATGCGCGATAAAAATCTCAAATCGGTGTACCACCGGGGCTACCGCGTCACCGACGCCGAGGCGCTCGATTGCGTGCTCGACGCCGTCGGCAGCGTCTATCTCGAAATCGAGGCGGTGCTCTCGCAAGGCTTGCCCAACACGCCGATGGCCAACAGCCGGATTCGCGTCATCGGCGGCAATTTCATCACCGGCCAGCCAATTGGCGTACTCGACGGTATCGACATGCAATACGCCGGCAAAGTGCGCAAGATTGATGCCGAAGGCATCAAGGCGCAACTCGGCCTCGGCAACATCGTCCTGCTCAACTGCGAAGGGCCGTCGCCGACCGGCGAAATCTTCAATCTGCAAATGGAAGAAGCGGCCGAAACCGTCGCCGTCGCCATCAGCGCCGACAAACTGGTGTACCTCACCGACAGTCACGGCGTGGTCGACAAAGAGGGTGAATTGCAGGACGCCATGACCGCCGACGAAGCCGACAAAATGGTCGCCGACGGCGACTGGCTCTCGCCCGACCTGCGCCGCTACCTGCCCTTCGCCGGTCGGGCGACGCGCGCTGGCGTTGGCCGCGTGCACCTCATCGGCTACCAGCAGGACGGCGCGCTGTTGCGCGAACTGTTCACCCACGATGGCGTCGGCACCGTGGTCACCCGCGAATCGCTGGAAAACATCCGCGAAGCCAAGCCCGACGACATCGCCGCGCTGATTGCTCTGATCGAGCCGATGGAAGCCGAAGGCATCCTCGTGCACCGCCCGCGCGAACTCCTGGAGCGCGAAATCGAGCAATTCTCGATCATGCTCCACGACAACATCATCGTCGGCTGCGCCGCGCTCTATCCACACGCCGACGACGAAGCCGAACTCGCCTGCCTCGCCGTCAGCCCGGAACACCGCGAATGGGGCTACGGCGAGCAACTGATGAAACGCATCGAAAAACGCGCGCGGAAACTCGGCGTCAAACGTCTTTGCGTACTCACCACACGCACCGAACACTGGTTCGTCGAACGCGGCTACCGCCTCGGCAGCGTCGACGACCTGCCCGCCAAAAAGCGCGACATGTACAACTATCAGCGGCGCTCGAAGGTGTTGTTGAAGAACCTATAATGCTCGTTTTTACGGATTAACCCGGAGTCAGCCATGTCACGCACCGTCAACTGCATCAAACTCGGCCGCGAAGCCGAGGGCCTCGATCTGCCGCCCTATCCCGGCGCCCTCGGCCAGCGCATTTTCGAGCATGTCTCGAAAGAAGCCTGGCAACAGTGGATCAGGATGCAGACCATGATCATCAACGAAAACCGCCTCAATCTGGCCGATGCGCGGCACCGCAAATATCTCGCCGAACAGCTCGAACAACACTTTTTCGGCGACGGCGCTGACCAGATTCAGGGCTACGTCCCGCCCAAGGCTTGAACGGGCGGCAGTATCCGGCAAAGCAAACGGCCCCGCGAGCGGGGCCGTTTGCTTTGCCGGAGTGTTTGTGTCACCCCCGCGCCAACTGCGGAAAAGCCCGGCGGATAGTAGCAAGGGCCTCCTGCGCTTCGAGAAAGGCGAAGGTTTCGATCGCCTCGACCAGCCGCGCGCCATCCTTGCCCAGAGCTTCGCGGATTTTGCCGCCATCCTCGTTGCAGCGCTCGTAAGCGCCCATTTCATCTGTTTCAAGCTGGACGGCAAGCTCGTCGAGCAACTGGCGCAGAAGCGGCCAGTCAACCGCCGCTGGTGGCGGCGCAGCAGGCGGCAGCGCTTGCTGCAGGCCGGCCAGCAAAGCCTCATGGCTGGCGACGAGGGTGGCCAGCAGGAATTCCAGCGTTGCCGGGGAGGCTTCTTCCTTGAGCGCCGTTTCAAAGGCGGCGGCGTCGTGGTGCAAGGCCGTGGCGCCAATGCTGCCAGCGACTCCCTT
Organism: Azonexus sp.; assembly: GCA_031285115.1. Classification (GTDB taxonomy): domain Bacteria; phylum Pseudomonadota; class Gammaproteobacteria; order Burkholderiales; family Rhodocyclaceae; genus Azonexus. The sequence continues at coordinate 10,452 of JAITWU010000371.1, forward strand.
GAGCGAATGCGCGAGCAACCGGGCGTCATCATGCTCACCGGCAGCCAGTTGGCCGCGCAGCCGGTCAATGTCGCCACTGTGATGCTCGATGAACATAGCGAGCAGGTGCAGATATTTGTCGTAGCGGTTGCGCAAGAGATTGAGGCCGACGTTGACGTCAAAGTCGGGCAGTCGGCGCAGCGCCTCGACCACTGCGGCTCCGGCGGCGGGGGACAATTGCGTCATTGCGCGCCCCCCTTGCGGCGAACGCCCTGCGCTGTGCCGAGCAGCAGCACATTGGCCGGACGCAGCGCAAACAGACCATTGGTGACGACGCCGGGGATCTGGTTGATATGGCTCTCCAGCGTTTTCGGGTCGCTGATAGCAAGGCCATGCACATCGAGAATGAGGTTGCCGTTATCGGTCACGAAACCCTCGCGCAGCGCGGGTTGGCCGCCGAGTCTGGCGAGTTCGCGGGCGACGTGGGCGCGAGCCATCGGGATCACTTCAACTGGCAACGGGAAGCGGCCCAGCGTTGCCACCTCTTTGGAAGCGTCAGCGATGCAGACGAAGGTATCGGCTACGGCAGCGACGATTTTCTCGCGCGTCAACGCCCCGCCGCCGCCTTTAATCATGTTCAGCCCGCCGTCGATTTCATCCGCGCCATCGACATAGACCGGCATGGCTCCGACATCGTTGAGATCGAGCACGCTAAAACCGTGCCCTTCGAGCCGCTTGCGGGTTGCCTCAGAACTGGCGACCGCGTTCGGGTAGCGATCTTTCAGGCGGGCTAGCGCGTCGATGAAAAAATTGGCCGTCGAACCGGTGCCAACGCCAATGACGCTGCCCGTTGGCGCGTGCTCGGCCACGTAATCGACAGCCGCCTGAGCGACAGCCTGTTTGAGTTCATCCTGGGTCATGCGGGGGCTTTCTGAAAAGTGATTGTCATCCGTCATTTTACCGGATTGATGCAACTCCCAGCGAAAACGGAAACTTGTTAACAAGCCAAAGCAAAAGCGGCCCGTCAGATGACTGACAGACCGCTTTCTAAAACATGGCGCGCCCAGCGCGATTCGAACGCACGACCCCTGCCTTCGGAGGGCAGTACTCTATCCAGCTGAGCTATGGGCGCTTGGGAGGGCGGATTTTACCGGTTGCCGCCGGGCGCGTCCAATCAATCGGCGCGGGCGCTCAATCGAAGAAGCTGCGGGCCGCGGCAAAACGTTCGGCGTAGTAGCGGTCGTCGAGCTTGTCGATGCGGACGTGGCCGTTGGTCGATGGCGCGTGGACGAAGCGGGTGTCGCCGATGTAGATGCCAACGTGTGAAAACGGGCGTTTGCCGGTGTTGAAAAAGACCAGATCGCCCGGACGCAGCCGGGCGCGCTCGATGGGGCGGCCCTGGCGGGCGATGTCGGCGGCGCTGCCGGTGACTTTGAGACCGGCGGCGCGGGCGTAGATGTAGCTCACCATGCCGCTGCAATCGAGTCCGGCTTCCGGGTTTTTGCCGCCGAAGCGGTAGCCGGTGTCGATCAGACTGAGGGCGTAGAGCGTCACCTCATTGCCAGCGGCGCTGACCGTGGTCGGGGCTTGCGTTATAGTTTCCGAAGTCGCTGGCCGACCGCCGGGCGTGCCGCAGGCAGCCAGGAGCAGCGCGGCCAGTAGAACAGAGAGCGCGGCGGGACGGATGAATAAAGCGGGCATCAAGTTCGCGTCATTTCTACGATACACGCCCTAACTTAGCGTTTTTATGGAGTTTTTCCAAGTGCCAAAACTGCAAAACAAGGCTTTGCTGCAAACCGCCAACCGCATCGGCGATCAATGGTTGGGCGCCGATGACGGCGCGACGCTGGCGGTGGTCGATCCGGCCAGCGGCGAGCAACTGGCGATGGTGCCGCGCTGCGGCGCTGCTGAAACGCGCCGCGCCATTGCCGCCGCCGCTGCCGCTCTGCCCGCCTGGCGGGCGCTCACGGCCAAACAGCGGGCGCAGGTTTTGCAAACCTGGAACCGGCTGATTCTGGACAACACTGACGACCTCGCCCAACTCATCACCGCCGAAGGCGGCAAGCCGCTGGCTGAAGCCAGGGGCGAAGTGCTTTACGGCGCCTCTTTTATCGAATGGTTTGCCGAAGAGGGAAAACGCGCCTATGGCGAGAGCATCCCGAGTCCCACCCCGAATACGCGGCAGATGGTCATCAAGCAGCCGGTTGGCGTTTGCGCGGCGATTACGCCGTGGAATTTTCCGTTGGCGATGATTACCCGCAAAGTTGCGCCAGCGCTCGCCGCCGGTTGCACGATCGTCGTCAAACCGGCGGAAGCAACGCCCCTGACGGCGCTGGCGCTGGCCGTGCTGGCCGAACAGGCCGGTTTGCCGCCGGGCGTC
>JAITWU010000099.1 GCA_031285115.1 Azonexus sp.
CGACGGAGTGGCTTGCCGTGGCTCGCCGATTTCCGCGATCCGATGGCGCAGGAAGGGTATCCGACCGATCCGCTGACCCGGCGGCGTTTTTGGGCAATCGAGCGGGAGGTGTTGCAGACGGCGCGTTTTTCCACCTTCACGACGCCCGGCGGAATATCGCCCAGGAGGTCGTCGCTGGTTCGCTCATAGGCGCGCGGCGCGGCTGACAACACCAGCGGCTCCCAGCCGAAACCGGGCAGATGCCGGACAAAGCGCAGAGTACGCTGAATCCCGCTGCTGCCCGCCAGTGGCGGGAAATGGTAGGCAATCATGAGGACGCGGTTCATGGGTTTTTGACGCTCAAACAATGCAGATTGGTTAGATACCACAAATCCATGATCTCTCTATCGCTCGCCGGGCTTCGCCGCAAGGCAGCCGCATGAATGCTTTTGGCATTTATTGGCCGATGACAGTCGTTCGCGTCTGCCGCCGAAAGCCCCTCTCCCCTCGCGGGAGAGGGGTTGGGGAGAGGGGGGGAATGACCGGAAGCGCTCTTTCAGCCGCTTCACCCTCTCCCCCGGCCCCTCTCCCAGCAAGGGAGAGGGGTGTCCCGGGCGTTGCCGGAGACATTGATTCACACAACCGTCATTCATCCGCTTGCCCCAGGCTTCGCCGCCCGACGCTCACGCCGCGCCGCCAGCGCCGCGGCGATCCGGCGGCGGCCTTTTTGCGCCAGGCGGCCAGCTACTTCTTTCGCCAGCAGCAGGCAACCCGTCAGCGTGCGCGGGTTGTAGGCGATGATGCCGTGGCGCTCCCGCCGGTCGCTCATCCAGATCTGCTTGTATTGGTCGTCGCCGATCAGGAAATCGACTTCTTTGACCTGATCGCCTTCGATCACCTGTTGCATGAGGAAAGCAGTCAATACCGTTCCCGGCGACCAGTCAGAAAAATCTTCGTGGTAAGCAAGTTTGTAGATGCTCGCCTTGCCCGCGCCGACCATCCACAACTGCGCGGCGACGGGCCGCCCCTGAAGGCGGGCGATGCCAAGGCGCAACATGCCCCTGGCCGCCAGCAGGCGGATCAGCGCCGGGACAAAATCGGGATACGGCTCGGGCCGCTTCCAGCTCGCTGAATAGACCTCGTTGAAAGCGGCGATGCCAGCCTCGACGCCAGCGCCGTCGCAGATCAGTTCGAGGCTGCCGCCATCGGCGGTGAATTTCCGGCGGCGTCGCTTGATGGTGCTGCGGAAATTGCCACCGCGCTCGCGCAGATAATCCGCCCAGCCTCCGGGCGTCTTGAGAAACCAGTTGCCGAAACAAAAAAAGGTCAGCGGAATCCAGCCAATGGCCCGCAGTTCGTTCAAGAGCGCGGCGTAGCCGGGCGAATCGGGGTCCATCGGGGCAAAACGCATCACGTCGGCACCGCCCTGTTCCCGCGTTGCGGCGGCGAGCAGGTGGCGCAGCGCCAGCGGGTCGCTCTCCTGCCCAAACAGGGGCGAATAGAGCGAGGTGTAGTAATTGCTCAAGGATTCGACGACACGCGCCCATCCCTGGCGCGTCCGGCGCAGCGGCAAAACCGACCGGGCCTGCCCGTTTTCGGCGAGATCGTAGTAATAGCGGATGTTCGGGTCAGCGGCATAAACCTCGCGCTGGAGCAGGGCAAACCAGTCGATCGAGGCATCGAGATTGTCTTTGAGGGCAAATTCGGCAAACGGCCATTCGCCTTCGGCAAACAGATCGAGCTGCTTGCAGGCGCGGATGTCGACCGGCGGCGGCGCCTTGTCTTCCTCACGCTGGCGCGCCGAACCCCGCAGCAGGCGCTTTGCCGTCCGCAACAGGGTATAGAAAATGACCGCCCGCTCACTGCGGAACAACTGGATGGTGTGGATGGCGCTGCTGAAAGTCGCCCACTCGGCCTGGTCGCGCGTGGCATTGGTGTAAAACTCGACGACCCGCTGCGGTTGCCGGGCGACTTCCCGTTCAAGCAGCCGGTAGAGCAGCAAACGGCCAGGGGCGAAGCGGGACAGGGTTTCGTCATAGGCGGTTTTGACAATCACCAGCATCTGCTCGTTACCGATCAACAACCGGGAAGCCGCCAGTTGTCCGTCGAACGTCAATTCACAGACTTCGGCCTGACCGGCGGCGGCAAAATTGCTCAGGACTTCGGTATAAAAACGCCCCTGAGCGTTATCAATTGAAACGGCGGTGCCGGCCTCGCCTTTCCAGCCGGCGCTCTCCAGTTGGCCGAAGCGGGTGATGCCGACAGTCATCTCATCGGGCGCGCAGCGACTCAACAAGCCGCTATTGGCAACCTCGCGCTCGATACGGTTGAAATAACGGCGGATATTACTGCGCAGATTTTTTGGCCGCTGCTGCCAATAGGCAGCAAAACCCTGCGCCGAGGCCACGCCGATGGTCAGGGCATGGGGGAAAACCACGCTTTCCGCCCGCAGCGCGGCAAAAGATGGCGCATAGCGCGGATCGACGGCATGGCATTCAAGACTCCAGGCAAAGCCCGGCAAGACTCTGAGCAAATCTTGCAGCCGCCGGGCATCGGCAACGAGGATGGCGACCACCTGCGCCTGCGACGGTCGAAAAACGATCCACCGTCCCCGGCCATGCGCTTCCACGATCACCGCGCCGCGCACGACGCCCTGTTCGCGATAGAGACAAAGGCGCTCGCCGCCCTTGGCGAAATGACTGAGCAGGGGGCCGACAAAACGGCTGTCGAAATAGGGATGACCGCCGTACAGCTCATGGTTGAGGCGATCCCAATCGGCCGCGTAACCGGCGAAGGCGGCAGCCGCTGGCAGGAGTTCCCAGCTCATCGTCCGCTCCTTGCCGGAATGCTACGCATGACCTTGGTCAGCACCGCCAGCAGCCAGTCCATTTCAACATCGCGCAAAGATTGGTGGCAGGGTAGATGAATCAGCCGCAGGCGATAATCGCTCGCCACCGGGCAGGCGGAAACCGCTATTTGATCCCAGCGCCAGACCGGCGCGCCAAGTTGTTTGAGCCAGTAAAAATGCGGCAGCGGCTGCTCGATATAAAGCGGAAACATGTAGGGGACGACGGTTTCCGGCAATTCCGGATAGAGCGGGCGGCAATGCGGCAAGTCGGCGGCGACCGCCAGCCAGCGCCGGTAATGGGCCTGGCGGCGGCCGATGTTGGCCGTCAGCGAAGCGTGCCCGGCCAGCCAGCGCGAACTCCGCAAGGCGGCGACAGCAGCCGAGTGCGGCCGGTATTGCGGCGAAGGCCCGGCCCGCGACTGCCGCCGGTCATCGCCGCTTGGCGCTTGCCCGGTCAGCGCCGCCACCTGGCCGTCGAGCGCCGCTATGTCGCTGGCGTCGACCGACGGCTGGCGGGCCGCCTCGATCGTCTGTTTGAGGCCGCGCAATTCGTCGCGCCAGTTGGCCGGGCGGGTGTCGACACCGGCCAGCGCGCCGGGTTCGGGCGCGTACAACCAGCCGCCATCAGCACCGGGGAAAAATTTGTACGGACTGGCCGCCACGAAATGCCCGTAACAACCCGCGCCCGCCGCCCGATAGCGTTCGGTCAACAAAACGTGCGAACAATCCTCGATGAGAACGACGCCCCGCGCCACGCACCACGAACGGAGCCAGGAAAAATCACGGACGAAGCCGAAAAAATGCGTCGCCAGCAACGCCTTGACGGGCTTGGCGGCAGCCAAGGCGTCGAGCGCCGCCGGGTCAGGCGACAAATCAGCGTTGAGCCGATAAAGCAAGACCTCAGCGCCAAGCGCCAGCGCTGGATCGAGCATGGACAGACAATGGTAGGCCGGGGCCAGCAGGACGCCGCCATCGGCTAGCCCGGCCAGTCGGCAGGCTGCGCCGAGAGCGTAGCGGCCACGGCTGTAATGACGGCCAGTGAGCAGCGGGACGCCAGCCAGCAAAGCCGCATCATCGGCCCCGGCGAACTCGAAGCGGCCCGGCAGCGCCGCCACCCGTGGCGGCGGAAAATGGCAGGACGCCGGATCGAAAACCTGATAGTCGAGCGACACGATCAATTCCCGACCGAGGACGGCAGCGCCCGGCGCAGCCAGTCGAGCGTTGCCGCTTCGACCGTCTGGCGGAGCGCCCGCGACGAAAAGGTATGGTCGGCTGCCGCCACGTCGATGCGGGTCAGACCGGGACTGGCCAGCGCCTGGCTGGCGAGGGGGTCGCTGCGGCAGGCTTCGAGAAACTCCCGGGCGGTGTAGTCGTTGCCGCTGAGGCAAAGCAGCGACGGCCCGGGAAAAGCCGCAAGGCCGCGCATCATGCGCTGCTGGAAGGGCAATTCGACTGCTGCGGACGCCACCCAAGCCGCCACCCCAGCCGCCGCCCCGGATGGCTGCCGGGCGCGCCGCCAGTTGC
>JAITWU010000103.1 GCA_031285115.1 Azonexus sp.
CCGTCGCCACGGCGGGCGGGCGGCTGGTCGCCGTGGGCGAGCGCGGCACGATTTTGCTTTCCGACAACAACGGGCAGGACTGGCGACAGGCGAGGACTGTGCCGGTCAGCGTGGCCTTGACGGCGGTGAGCTTTCCTTCCGCCCGGATCGGCTGGGCCGTCGGCCACAGCGGCATGATTCTCAAAACGGCGGACGGCGGCGAAACCTGGGCGCGGCAACTCGATGGCAAACAGGCCGCCCAAATCGAAGCGGCGGCGGCGGATGCCGAAGCCGCCGCCGCTGGAAACGCCGCCAGCCCCACCCGTCGCCAGCGCGACGCCCGCCGTCTGGTCGAAGATGGCGCGGACAAACCCTTTCTCGACATCTATTTTGCCGATGAGCACAACGGTCTCGCCGTCGGCGCTTACGGTCTCGCCTTGGCGACGCAGGATGGCGGCCAGAACTGGGTTTCCCTCATGGGCCGGATCGACAACCCCAATGGCCGCCACCTCTACAAAATCATGCCCTTCGGCAGCGGCCTCATGATCGTCGGCGAGCAGGGGCTGCTGCTCAAATCGCCCGCCGCCGGGCAAGCCTTTGCCAAATTGCCCGTCGCCTACCCCGGCACGCTCTTTGGCGAACTGACGACGCCCGGCCATGCGCTTCTCGTCTTCGGCCTGCGCGGCAACGCCTTTCGCTCGACGGATGAGGGCGCGAACTGGAACAAGGTCGATTTCGGCCCGCCGGTCACGCTCACCGCCGGGACGCGACTCAAGGATGGCCGTCTCGCCGTGGTCGACGAAGCCGGGCGCATTCTCCTCAGCGGCGATGACGGCGCGACTTTCGCCCATCTTGCCGCAGCCAAAATCAACGCCGCCACCGGCGTCGTCGAGGCCGCCGACGGCGGACTGGTGATCGCCACCCAGCGCGGCCCGGCGCGGATAGGGGCGGAAAGGCTGAGGCCGGAAACGCCGGGGGCCGGGGCATTGAGTCAGGCGGCTGGCAAATGAGCTTCGCGCCGTCCGCCCGCAGCCCCATCGCGCAGGCCGATTTCGACCCGAAATCCGGCTCGCTGGTCGAGCGCGCGCTCTTCAACAACCGGCTCATCATCGTTCTGCTCTGCCTTCTCGTCACCGTCGCCCTCGCTTTTCAGGCGAGCCGCCTCAAGCTCAATGCGGCGTTCGAGAAGATGATCCCGACCAAACACGAGTACATCGCCAATTTTCTCCAAAACCAGTCGCAGCTTTCCGGCGCGGGCAATACGCTGCGTATTGCGGTGGCGACCCGGAAGGGCACGATTTTCGACGCCGCCTATCTGGAAACCGTCCGCAAAATCAATGACGAGGTTTTTCTCTACCCTGGCGTCGACCGTCCTTACATGAAATCCCTGTGGACGCCCGCCGTGCGCTGGACGGGCGTGACCGAAGAAGGGCTGGACGGCGGCCCGGTGATTCCCGACGATTACGACGGCTCGGCAGAGAGCATCGGGCAGGTGGCGGTCAATGTCGAACGCTCCGGCGAAATCGGCCAGTTGATTGCCGCCAATTTCAAATCGAGCATCGTCCTCGTCCCGCTTCAGGAGCGCATCGCCGAAACCGGCGAGCGCATCGACTATCGCCAGCTCGCGCAGCGCCTCGAAGAACTGCGGCACAAGTACGAAACCGACGACATCGAGATTCACATCACCGGCTTTGCCAAGGTGGTCGGCGACCTGCTCGAAGGTCTGCAACAGGTGCTGATCTTCTTCGCCCTCGCCATCGCCATCTGCACGGCGGTGCTGTACGGCTACACCCGCTGCCTGCGCAGCACCCTGCTGGTCGTCGCCTGTTCGGTGGTGGCCGTGGTCTGGCTGCTCGGCCTGTTGCCGACTTTGGGTTTTGAACTCGATCCCTACTCGGTGCTCGTGCCCTTTCTCATCTTCGCCATCGGCATGAGCCACGGGGCGCAGAAGATGAACGGCATCATGCAGGACATTGGCCGTGGCACCGACAAACTGGTGGCCGCCCGCTACACCTTCCGCCGCCTCATTCTGGCGGGGGTCACGGCGCTTTTGGCCGATGCCGTCGGCTTTGCCGTGCTCATGGTGATCCAGATCCAGGTCATTCAGGATCTGGCGATTACGGCGAGCATCGGCGTCGCCGTGCTCATTTTCACCAATCTCATTTTGCTGCCCATTCTGCTTTCCTACACCGGCGTCAGCGCCGTGGCGGCCAAACGCAGTTTGAAGGCGGAACTGGCTGAAGCGGAGGACGCCGCGCACGCCAAACATCCTTTCTGGGCTTTTCTCGATCTCTTCACCCAGCGTCGATGGGCGCAGGTGGCGCTGGGCGTCGCCGTGGCGCTGGGCGTTTTCGGAACACTGGTCAGCCTCGATCTCAAAATCGGCGATACCGGCCAGGGCGCGCCGGAATTGCGGCCCGATTCACGCTACAACCGCGACAACGCCTTCATGGTCGCCAATTACGCGGCGAGTTCGGATGTTTATATCGTCATGGTCAAAACGCCGCAGTTCTACTGCGCCCATTACGACACCATCATGGCGGTCGATGCGCTGGAGCGCGAATTGCAGGCGCTGCCGGAAGTTGAGACGACCACCTCTCTGGCGGCGCTGAGCAAGTTGCAGGCTGCTGGTCTCAATGAAGGCAGTTTGAAGTGGTACGAAATCCCGCGCAGTCAGGATGTGCTGAATTCCATCATCACCCGCGCCCCGCGTGAATTGTTCAACCAGAACTGCGACTTGCTGACGGTCTATGTCTATTTGAAAGACCACAAGGCCGACACCCTGAACAAAGTCGTCGTCGCCGTTGAAAGCTTTGCCGCCGCCAACAATACCGGGGAAATCCGCTTTCTCTCGGCGGCGGGCAACGCCGGGATCGAGGCGGCGACCAATATTGTCGTCAAAAAATCCAATACCCAGATGCTGATTCTGGTTTATCTGGCGGTGATCGCGCTCGCCTTCATCACCTTCCGTTCGTGGCGGGCCGTGGTCTGCGCCGTGTTGCCGCTGATGCTGACCTCGGTCTTGTGC
>JAITWU010000210.1 GCA_031285115.1 Azonexus sp.
ATGCGTTCGGAGTTCCATTCCGTATCGGGCAGGGCAAAGCGCGGCGCGGAGCCGGATTGGCCGTAAAACTCGCGGTAGTACTTTTGCGTATGCACGGCGCGAAAATGAATGCCGCAGCCGATGCCTTTTTCCTTCATCGCGGCGATGAAGGCATCGCGGCGCGGCACGCGCACGACGTAGAGATGCCAACTGTGATGATGCTGCCAGGCGGGCGGCGAGAGCGGCGCAACCGGCGGCAGGTCGCGCAGCAGACGCCCGTAGAGCGCGGCAAGCTCGGCCCGCCGCGCATTGATCCGGTCGAGCCGCGTGAGTTGGCTCAGGGCCAGCGCCGAGCACATATCGGGCAGGTTGTATTTGAAGCCGGGTTCGATCACTTCCGCCTGCGGATTGCGCCCTTGCGTGGCGCGATCAAAGGCATCGACGCCGAGGCCGTGGAAACGCAGGCGGCGGATGCGCGCTGCGAGTTCGGCGTCGTCCGTGACCAGCACGCCGCCCTCGGCGGAAGTCACGTTCTTGATCGCCTGGAGCGAAAACATGCCGTCGCCGCCGTCGCCGACCGGGCGTGTTTTGTAGGTCGTACCGAGAGCGTGCGCGGTGTCTTCGAGGAGGCGGACGCCATGCCGGGCGGCAACCGCGCGGATGGGGTCGAGATCGAGCGGCGCGCCAGCGAAATGCACGGGAATGATGAGTTTGGTGCGGGCGGTAATGGCTTTTTCGATGGCCTCCCCCGTCACCATCAGGTTGTCGCGGTCGACATCGACAAAAACCGGCGTCGCGCCAAGCAGGGTGATGAGATTGATGGTCGACACCCAGGTCAGCGAGGGCGTGATGACTTCATCGCCGGGGCCGATGTTGTGCGCGACCAGATATAAATGCAGCGCGGCCGTCGCCGAAGCCGTGGCGACCGCGTGGCGGGCGCCGGTCAGTTCGCAGAAGGCGGCTTCCAGCGCCGCCGTACTGGCGCCGGTGGTAATCCAGCCGGAGCGCAGCACGGCATTGACGGCTTCGATGTCTTCGGGGGTGATCTGCGGGCGGCAGAAAGGCAAAAATGGCTCTGTCATTGATCGGTATCCGTAAGAGCATGGCAATCGCGGCGGGGATGGCGATGTCGGCGCGTATGAAACGCTAATTGATCGGCATTGGCAACGCGGGAGATAAATTTTTACACTTTTGGCGCGCTCCCGGTCAGGCGGCTCCGAAGGGGGCTTCTGTAGAATCGAAAACCCTACAGTGACCTGAGCGGAGTTGCGCATGAAAAAGACGATCGTGTTTGCCTATCACGATTTCGGTTGTATTGGCATTCGCGCCCTGCACGCAGCGGGGTTTGACATCGCCGCCGTATTTACGCACCGCGACAACCCGGGCGAGCAGATATTTTTTGAATCGGTAGCGCGGCTGTGCGCGGAATACGATATTCCGGTGCACGTTCCCGACGCCCTCGACCATCCCTTGTGGCGGGAGCGCATCGCCGCCATCGCGCCGGATTTCATTTTCTCCTTCTATTACCGCGAGTTGCTGCCCGGCTGGCTGCTCGAACAGGCGGGGCGCGGCGCCTTCAACCTGCACGGCTCGCTGCTGCCGCATTATCGTGGCCGTTCGCCGCTCAACTGGGCGATTTTGAACGGCGAGAAGAAAACCGGCGTCACCTTGCATCACATGGTCGAACGCGCCGACGCGGGCGACATCGTCGGTCAGGTCGAAGTCGACATCGCCGATGACGATTACGCGCTGGCGGTGCATCAGAAGCAGACCGCCGCTTCCCGGCAGTTGCTCGCCGACTGCCTGCCGCAGATCGCCGCCGGCAACGCGCCGCGCGCCAAACAGGATATTGCCGCCGGCAATTACTGCGGCCGCCGCCGCCCGGAAGATGGCGCGCTCGACTGGCAACAGCCAGCCCGGACGCTGCGCAACCTCGTGCGCGCCGTCGCCCAGCCCTTCCCCGGCGCGTTCTCCTATGCGGGCGAGCGCAAAGTCATCGTCTGGGAGGCCGATGCCGTGGCCTCGGCGCACGGGCAAGCGCCGGGCACGGTGCTCAGCACGCGGCCCCTCCAGATCGCCTGCGGCGAAGGGGCGCTGATGGTCAAGGTCGGGCAGATCGACAACGGCGTTTGCCAGTCCGGCGCACAACTGGCGGCGGAATTGAATCTGGTCGACGGTTTGCGCCTCGGCAAATCGACCCTGAAAAAGAAATCGGGCCGCAAAAAACTGCTCATCCTCGGCGTCAATGGCTTCATCGGCAACCATCTCACCGAGCGCTTGCTGGAAAGCGGCAACTATGAAGTCTACGGCCTCGATCGCAGCAATACCGCAATCGGGCGCTTGCTCGGCAAGCCGCACTTTCATTTTGTCGAGGGCGACATCAGCATCCACCGCGAATGGCTCGAATATCACATCAGCAAGTGCGACATCGTGCTGCCGCTGGTGGCGATTGCCACGCCGATTGAATACACGAGGAATCCCCTCGGCGTCTTTGAACTCGATTTCGAGGAAAACCTGCGCATCATCCGCGACTGCGTGCGCTTCAAAAAGCGCGTCATCTTTCCTTCGACCTCCGAAGTGTACGGCATGTGCCAGGAGGAGGAATTCGACGAAGACAACTCCTCGCTGGTGCTCGGGCCGATCAACAAGCAGCGCTGGATTTACTCGGCGAGCAAGCAGTTGCTCGATCGCGTCATCTGGGCCTATGGCGATCGCGGCCTCGCCTTTACGCTGTTCCGTCCCTTCAACTGGATGGGGCCGCGCCTCGACAGTCTCGATTCGGCGCGCATCGGCAGTTCGCGCGCCATTACCCAACTGATTCTGAATCTCGTCGAAGGCACGCCGATCCGCCTGATCGACGGCGGCGAGCAGCGCCGCTGCTTCACCGACATCGACGACGGCGTCGAGGCGCTGTTCCGCATCATCGAAAATGAAAAGGGCGTCTGCAACGGCAAGATCATCAATATCGGCAATCCGCAAAACGAAGCGAGTATTCGTGAACTGGCGGAACTGCTGCTCGAAGCCTTTGAGCGGCACCCGCTGCGCGACCGCTTCCCGCCGTTTGCCGGGTTCAAGGTGATCGAGAGCAGCGCCTATTACGGCAAGGGTTACCAGGACGTGCAGCACCGTCGTCCGAGCATCCGCAACGCCGCCCGCTATCTCGGCTGGCAGCCGACCGTGCCGCTCCGGAACACCATCGAAAAGACGCTCGATTTCTTCCTCCGCTCGGCGCTGGAAACGTCGACGTGACCTTGAGCGTGGCCGAAAACGCGGCCGCCGAAGGCGCGACGGTCGGCCTGCGGGTCGATGTCGACACCTTTCGCGGCACCCGCTTCGGCGTGCCGAATCTGGTCGAGCAACTGGCGCGTCACGATGTGCGCGCCAGTTTCTTCATGAGCGTCGGCCCCGACAATATGGGCCGCCA
>JAITWU010000221.1 GCA_031285115.1 Azonexus sp.
CAGTCGATCTGGTTGCCGCCGGCAAGGCCAAGACGATCAATGGCCACAAGGTATTGCCGATCGAAGTCGCTGTCCGGGAAGGCATCCTCTTCCTGGTCCCCGAGCCGAAGTCGCCGCACGGCGTCGACGTGACCCCGGACGGCAAGCTGATCATCGTCTCGGGCAAGCTCGACACCCATACCTCGGTCTATTCCTTCGAGAAGATCATGGCGGCCGTCAAGGCCGGCAAGTTTGAATCGAAGGATCCGTACGGCATACCGGTCATCGCCATGAAGGACGCGCTGGACAAGCAGGTGCAACTCGGCCTCGGCCCCCTGCATACCCAGTACGATTCCAAGCCCTGTATCGCCTACACCTCGCTCTACGTCGATTCGCAGGTCGCCAAGTGGAACTACTGCGAAGGCAAGGTGGTGGACAAAATCTCCGTCCATTACAACATCGGCCACCTGATGACGATGGAAGGCGATTCGATGGCCCCGAAAGGCCGCTATCTGGTGGCGCTCAACAAACTCGCCATCGACCGCTTCGTGCCGGTTGGCCCCTTGCATCCGCAGAACCACCAGTTGATCGACATCTCGAATGACAAGATGCAGTTGTTGTACGACATGCCGCTGCCGCTCGGCGAGCCGCACTACGCCGTCGCCATCGAAGCGTCCAAGTTGAAACCCGGCATCCGCTACAAGGTCGGCACCGATTCGCGCACCGACAAGCCGCATCCGGGCATGGCCAAGGCTGGCGAAGAAACGACGACGCGCAGCGGCAACAAGGTGGTGGTCAAGGGCACCTTGATCCGCTCGCACATCACGCCGGAAACCATCGAGGCCGAAGTCGGCGACGAAATCACCATTCACCTGACCAACCTCGAACGCGCCGAGGATGAAACCCACGGCTTCACCGTCTCGACCTACAACGTGCACGCCTCGGCTGAACCGGGCAAGACCGTGACCGTCAAGTTCAAGGCCGACAAGGAAGGCGTCTATCCGTACTACTGCACGGAATTCTGCTCCGCCCTGCACCTCGAAATGATGGGCTACCTGCTCGTCAAGCCGAAGGGCTGGAAGCCGACCAAGACTGCCGCCGCCGCCAAGGCCGCCTACACCGAAGCCGATTACAAGGGAACGGTGAAGAAGGTGGCTGACACCCAGGCCGTGATCGACTCCGTGGTCGGTTACATCACCAGCGTCAATTACAAGGACTTCCCGGATGTCGTGGCGATGGTTGAAGACGCCACCGACCAGTTGGGCAAGATCCCCGAGGCCAAGGCCAAGGCTGACGCCGCCGCCGCCAAGAAGGACTGGGACCAGGCCAATCTGTGGTCCGAGCAGATCTGGCAATATCAGGTCAAGGCCGCCGACCTCGGGCTGCGCGCCAAAACCTATCTGGAGCAGAATGGCGCCAAGAAGGTCAAGTAGTTCTGATCTAACTTAAAGCACACAACGAGGGGCAGAGTCATTCTGCCCCTCGTTTTATTTGACAAAGGAATAACCATGAAATTTTTGATGACTTTGACTGCCGCCGCCCTGGCCGCCGTTTTCTCCGCTTCGCCCGCCTTCGCCGCGCTGGACGGGGCCAAGCTCTACGCCGAAAAAACCTGCGTCGCCTGCCACGGCCCGAAAGGCGACAAGCCGTTGCTGCCGAATTATCCTAAAATCGCCGGGCAAAATGCCGCCTACATGGTCGAGCAGATGAAGGACATCAAGAGCGGCGCGCGCAACAACGGCCAGACTGCCGCCATGAAAGGCGTCATGGGCCTGGTCAATGACGAGGAAATCAAGGCGCTGGCGGATTATATTGCGAAGCTGAAATAAGCTGAAAAGCTTCTGCCAGGGGCCTTATGACCCATATCAAGGAGCGCTGATATGGGTCATCCGACAATGCAGATCGCGTTCCACACCACTCCGAAAAGGACAACTCTCATGAAAGCATCATTTCTGTTGATCGGCCTCCTCAGCGCGGGCGTCGCTTTCGCCCAGACAGCGCCAAAAAAAGAAGGCATCGAAGGCAAGGGCTACCAGTGGAACGCCCAGGAAGGCGAAAAAGTCGAGGCCCTCCACCTCAAGGGCGACAAAAGACGCGGCGAAGAAGCCTATGAAGTCTGCGGCGCCTGCCACCTGCCCTCCGGCGCTGGCCGCCCTGACGGCACCTTTCCGCAACTGGCCGGGCAGCACACGACGGTGCTGATCAAACAGATGGCCGACATCCGCGCCGGGCTGCGCGACAACCCGACCATGTACCCCTTCGCCGCGACGCTCACCGACCCACAGGAACTGGCCGATGTCTCGGCCTACATCGAAGGTCTGTGCATCCCGACCGACCACGGCAAATACGAAGGCGCTGATGCCGCCATCCAGATCAGCAAGGGTAAGGATCTGTACGAGAAGCAGTGTCTCGAATGCCACGGCAAGAACGGCGAGGGCGACAAGGCCAAGTTCTACCCGGTGATCGCCGGTCAGCACTACAAATACCTGCTGCGCCAGATGACCGACATCCGCGATGGCCGCCGCCGCAACGCCAACCCGGACATGGTCAAGGTCATCAAGCCCTACACCAATGACCAGTTGGTCGCCATTTCCGCCTACCAGTCCAGCCTTTCCATGCCCGGCTCGATGTGCAAGCCGAAGGCCGGGAAGAAGAAGTAAGTCGTTTTTTTCTGGATGAAACCCAAGCCTCGCGGCCCCTCGGCGTGATCGTCCTTCTGCCCCTCAAGGGAGAGGGAAAGCGGGCGAGGGGCGCGGCGTCTGGCAATGCTGCTACCCCTCTCCTTCAAGGGGAGAGGGGCTTTTGAGAACAGCCCCATGAACAAGCAAAACAATATCGTCGCCGGTCTCACCCTGATTTCGCTGATCTGTCTGGTCGCCGCTTATTTCGCGCCAATCTGGTGGGTTTCGCTGACTGCGCCGAACTACCCCAAGGACGCCTTTCCTGACGGCATCCGCATCCACTTTCATTTCGACGGCGTCTACAACGGCTGCAAAATCGCTGGCGCCGGTTCGCGCATGGCCAGCGAAGTGCTCCAGAAAGACCTGGGCGGCGACAACGAACGCTACAACCCGATTCTCGACGCCAACAAGAACCTCGACAAAGGGGCCGAAGGTCTCGATTGCGTCCATGAAATGAACACCATCAACCACTACGTCGGCATGTTCCCGATCGACACCGGCGCGCCGGTTGAAAAACCGCTGTCAAAATTCTTTTTCGGCTTTTTTGCCGTGATGCTGCTGGCTTTCGCCGTGCCGCGCCAAAAGCCGCGTCTCGTCGCGCTCGCCATCGGCTTTGCCGCCGTCGCCGCCTGGATGCTCATCGACCAGTTCGTCATGGGGCGGCTCGCCAGCCACATTACGGCCTACACCACCGAGGCCGCCAGTTTCTTCAACGAGCCGGAACGCATCAAAGCCTGGGGCGACAATGTCGATCTCATTTCGCGCATCGTCATTTTCGGCCTCATCGGCTTGATGTTCGTCGTCATCGCCGGGGTCGCCAAAATCCGCCGCTTCCAGTTGCTGCTGGCCCTCGTGCCCGCCCTGCTGCCGGTGTTTTTCGTCATCACCTACGCTGGCTGGCTGTGGTTCTTCGGCCACAACCTGCACCCGTGGGGCGCTTTCACCGTCAAACCCTTTATGCCGACGGTATTTGGCGAAGGCAAGGTGGCGCAGTTTTCGACCTATTCCTACCCATACTGGGGCTATGGCCTCCTGCTGGTGATTTTCGTCTGCCTCATGCTGGCCCTCCTCATCCGCCGCAAGCAACTGCGCGAAGGCGGGGCCGAGTAAACCAGATGCGCTCGCGCCGCCCTCTGGCTGTGATTGCGGCGGTGATCGTCAGCGCCGCCGGTCTTGGCGCGGCGAGCCTCGCGGGATCGCAATCGACGGACGGCATGGGTAAGCCCAATCGGGCGGGCAACTGGGGTTCGTCGGCGGAAAAGGCGATGCGCCCGGTCGCCCCCAACCGTGTTGACATCCCCTGGTTCCAGTTGCTCGTCGATCAAGCGCCGCCGGGTTCGACGCTCAAGCCGCCGCCCGGCCTCTACGCCGGGCCGGTGCTGGTCGACAAGCCGCTCATCATCGACGGCGGCGGTCAGGTGACCATCGACGGCGGCGGCCAGGGCACGGTTTTCGTCGTTGATGCCGAAGGCGCGACCATCCGCGGCCTGACCCTGCAAGGCTCCGGCGATTCGCACGACAACGACGACACCTGTTTGAACGTGCGCGGCAAGCATCATCTGATCGAAGAAAACCGCCTCACCGATTGCCTGTTCGGCATCGACCTCAAACAGGCCGACTACAACACCGTGCGCGCCAACCACATCACCTCCAAGCCCCTCGATCTCGGCCTGCGCGGCGATGGCCTGCGGCTGTGGTACAGCCATCACAACCTCATCGAAAACAACGAAATCGTCGATTCGCGCGACATGGTCGCCTGGTATTCCGACCACAACATCTGGCGCGGCAATGTCGGCAAGCGCAGCCGTTATTCCATCCATTTCATGTTCGCCAAGGACAGCCTCGTCGAAAACAACCAGTTTTATGACAATTCGGTTGGCGTCTACCTCATGTACACCGAGCACATCGACCTTCGCAACAACCTCATTTCGCACGCCACGGGCGCGGCGGGCATGGCCATCGGCTTCAAGGAATCGAGCGATTCCGAAATCAGCGGCAACGAAATTATCTATTGCGCGGTCGGCGTCGGCTCCGACATTTCGCCTTTCGAGCCGGGCACGACGCTGCGTTTTAGCGGCAACCGCTTTGCCTACAACGGCATCGCCGTCCGCTTCACCAGTGAAATGGGCGGCAATATCCTGACCGGCAACAGTTTCGAGGGCAATCTCACCGACGTCATCCAGATGGGCCGCGATGTCGCCGGTAAAAACGAATGGCGTCACAACTATTTTTCCGAATACCAGGGCTTTGACCGCGACAACGACGGCATCGGCGACACGCCCTACGAGCAATACGCCTACGCCGACCAGATCTGGATCGAAACCCCGGCGGCGCAGTTTTTCAAAACCTCGCCGGTGCTCGAACTGCTCGATTTTCTCGAACGCCTCGCCCCCTTCTCTTCCCCCGAACTCCAGTTCAAAGACCCCGAACCGCGCTTCAACAAACCAGAAAAGGCGGCGCGGACATGAGCCTGTTGCGAACACCCACCCTGACAGCAACCAACCCCCCCCCTCTCCCCTCGCGGGAGAGG
>JAITWU010000244.1 GCA_031285115.1 Azonexus sp.
GAGCGGGTGGTTTTGATCCTCCCCGTTCCGCAGGAATGGGGAGGGGGACCCTGCGCAGCAGGGTGGAGGGGTATTGTTTTTGCAAATGCCGCTGCCCCCTCCACCACTCGCGACGCGAGCGGTCCCTCTCCATTGCGCGTGGCGCAACGTGGAGGACCCTGGCGCCGCACCGAAATAACAAATTCAATAAACATGTGAGCATTTGTGAGGATTTGTGAGATTTCTCTATGAATTCTTCATATATGATGAATTGTGACTTTTGTAACCGTCATTGTCATTTTTGTTATTTGTCAGATCGCATCGAAAAGGCTCGCGCATCCCATGAAGAAGAAACAAGCCCTCTCCAATACCAATAGCATACTGGTCGCCCTTGCCTGCGCCGTCTGGGCTGTGTGCAGTCCGGCGCAGGTTTACGCGCAGAGCGCCGCTGACCGCGACGCGGCGGCGCGGCAGGCCGAGATTATCCAGCGACAGAATGAACTCCAGCGCCAGCGGGATCTGGAGCGCAATCTGCCGCCGGAGCGCAAGGCGGACGGCATCGACACCAGCGCCCTCCAGCCCAAGGTCGACGCCTCGAAAGCGGGCGCGGTCTGCCACAACATCAGCGAAATCAGGATCACCTCAGCGCCCGGTCTGAGCGATGAGGCGCGGGCCAAAGTGAATCGTGAATTTACCCACCGTTGCCTCGGTGTCTCGGAAATCGAGCAGATTCTCGGCCTGATTACGCAGGACTACATCCAGCGCGGCTACATCACCACTCGCGCTTACCTGCCGCAGCAGGATTTGGGCAAGGGCGTGCTGGAAATTCTCGTCATCGAAGGCAAGATCGGCAGGCTCCAACTCAAAGACCTGGAAAACGGCGGCAGCATCCGGCTTGGCAACGCTTTCCCCAGCGGCGCGGGCGATGTGCTCAACCTGCGCGATCTGGAGCAGGGCATCGAACAACTCAACCGGCTCGCTTCCAACAACGCGACGATGGATATTCAGCCGGGCGACAAACCCGGCGAGAGTGTCGTCATCGTCGCCAACAAGGCCAGCAGGCCCGTGCATGGCGGGGTTTCGGCGGATACCGAGGGCAGTAAAAACACGGGCCGCAATGAGTGGGGCGCTTTTTTCAGCGTCGATAGCGCCTTTGGCTTTAACGAATTTCTCATGGTTTCGCACCGCGAATCGCTGCCGGTCGAAAAACCCAATACCGCCTCGCGCATGAACAGCGTCGTTTTGATCGTGCCTTTCGGCTATTCCAGCCTCACCGTCAGCCATACCGATTCAAGCTACGTCAGCAATATCAAAACGCCGGGCGGCCTCAATCTCGCCAGCAGCGGCGAGAGCAGAACCGACTCGATCCGTATTGACCGCAAGGTTTTCCGCGACCAGAGCAGCGGCCTTCTGCTGTCGGCCACCCTGAGCGTCAAGACCTCCAACAATTACCTCGAAGACCTGCATCTCGATGTCGCCAGCCGCACCCTGTCGATTCTCGATGTCGGCGCGTCGTACACGACCGTTTTCTGGGGCGGGCCGCTGACGCTCGATGTGGGCTACGCCCGTGGCTTGCGTCTGGCGGGCGCTTTGAAGGACATGGATAACCTGCCCGGCTACGCCGCCCACGCGCAGTTCGACAAATACAGCGTCGGCTACAACTACCGCAAACCCTTTGCCGTCGGCAGCGAGCAGTTTTCTTTTTCCAGCGCCCTCACTGCCCAATGGGCGGCGCAAACGCTTTACGGCTCGGAGCAGATGCTGATCGGCGGCATTTACACCGTGCGCGGTTTCGTCGACCAGACGCTGTCTGGCGACCACGGCTATTACGTGCGTAACGAACTGTCGTGGCATCGCCCGATCGCCATTGGCGGCCAGTGGTTGACGACACGCTTTTATCTGGCGCTGGACGAAGGCGGGGTGAAGAACCGGGCGCCCAATATCCCGAACGGTCACCTCATGGGCGGCGCGGTTGGCGCTTCGTTCTCGATTCTCGGCGGCAGCGTGGACACCTTCTATTCCTTCCCGATCAGCCATCCCGGCTTTATGAAAAAAGAGGACCCGCAAGCCTGGGTTCGTTTGAGCTATTCACTTTGAAAGAGGTTCTGACATGAAAAACCATCTTCGCAGCACCCCTGTCCGCCCGTCGCAGCCTCTGCGCAAAACCCGGATCGCCTTCGCCATCGCCCTGATCGGCCTCTCGCCGCTGGCCCTGGCGCAGGTTTCGCCAGTGACGCCCGCCGTCACGCCAACCGGCGGCAACACCAATACCTACATCGCGCCCAATGGCGTCACCGTGGTCAATATCAACACCGCCAACGCCGCCGGTATTTCGTCCAACAAATACACCACCTACAACGTGCCGACCAATGGCCTCGTACTCAACAACGGCACGACGGCGCAGATCGAATACCAGACGCAACTGGCCGGGGCCGTGCTGGCTAACGTGAACCTTGCGACCGCCGCCAAGGTCATCGTCAATCAAGTCGTCTCGACCAACCGCAGCACGCTCGCCGGGTATACCGAAGTGGCCGGAACCAAGGCCGATGTCATCGTCGCCAACCCCAACGGTATTACCTGTAGCGGTTGCGGCTTCATCAACACCAGCCATGTCACCCTCACCACCGGTATGCCCGGCTACAACGCCGATGGCAGCCTCTCTGGCTTTACTGTGACCGGCGGCGACATTCTCATCAATGGCAATGGCCTCGATGGCTCTACCCAGCAATTGCTCGATCTCGTCACGCGCTCGCTCAAGATCGACGGCAAGATCAGCGCCGGGGATGAAGTCGGTATTTTTACCGGGCCGATCCAGTGGAGCTACGCCAGCCGCTCAGTCACCGGCGCGACAACGCCGGACGCCAACAAACCCGCCTACGCCATTGACTCGACAGTACTGGGCGGCATGTACGCCGGGCGCATCAATATTGTCGCGACGGAAGCTGGCGTCGGCGTCCGCATGTTGGGCGAAGCGGCGGCCACGGTCGATGATTTCACGCTGACCAGCGCGGGCAAGGTCGAAATTCAATCGGCCATCAGCGCCGAGCACAACAACAGCATCAAGACCACTTCAAGCACCGGAACCGATGACCTGCTGCTCACTGGCAGCAATGCCAAACTGGCGGCGAAAAACGACCTGAACCTGCAAGTCGACGGCGCCTTGCGCGTGAGCAGCGGCCAGCTCTACGCCGCCAACGCCCTCGCCCTTGCCGCCAACTCGCTCAACAATCAGGGCAGCATCATCGCTATGGGCAATCTCGGCCTCACTGCCAGCAGTTTGACCAATGGCGACACCAACAACAGCAGCGCCGTCATTCTGGGCGCGATGAACGGCAACGGCGCGACGACTTATACGGTGACGAATACCGTCAATAACTACGGCGCTTTGCATTCCGGCGGCAATTTCACGCTTAATGCCAAAAACATCAGCAACCAGAGCACCGGCGGTATTTCTTCGCTGGCGACGCTGGCGGCCACGGCAAGCAACGGCAACATCACCAACGACGGCGCTTTCTACGCGGGCAGCGCCTTGAATCTGACCACGACCGGCACGGGCTACGGCATTTACAACCGGACGAACGGCACGCTCGACAGCGACGGCAATATCACCACCACCAGCTACGATTTCGTGAATAACGGCGGGGTTACGGCAATGGGCAATATCGACATTCGCGTGACCAACAGCTTCACCAACGAAACGACGCTGGAGAATGGGGTAACGATCAGCAAGGATAAGGGGGTGGCGGTGGATGTTCCCGGTTCCGAGAGCGAGAACCAGATTGCCGAGGAAACCGGTTTCTTCGGGTATGACGGCATGAATGCTTATGTCATCGACAAGCAGGTCACGCAAACCGAGTATCTGGTCGGCATCACTGAAAAAGAACTGACCGACATGAAAAAAGCGCAAATCATCGGCGCGGGAAACAGTTCCACGATCTCCATTGATTACGCCAACAGCGGCCTCAATTACATCGCCGTTATTTCCGCGCCGACTGTCAATATCACGGGCAAGAGCACAGGGACATTTACCAACGAAGATTTGTCGCTCTACGAACTGACTGAATCCATCCGCATCGTTCACGTCTACGACTCCGTTGTCGGCAGCAGCACTAACTACGATTATGCGCGCATCGACCCGAACCCTTCGGTCACGACGAACGGCAAGGATTATGTTGAGCCTGGCAGCAAAGCGGGCGATGAGTGGACACCCGGCGGTTGTGACCTCAACAGTGCTGGTTGCTACGTCCCCGCTGGCTCCGGCTGGGCGGAATATGACTCGCGGGACCAAGCCTGGGATGCCGCCGTTCAGGGCGCTCAGATCGTCGACGGCGTCAAAATCAAGAGTTTCGGCGCGGGCATTTTCGCCACCACGCTCAATATCTCCGGCGGCACGTTGAACAATGTCGGCTCACCTTGGCCGAATGCTACCGACAAGGCGATAGCGGACAGCAGCAAAACCGCCAAGGTCGCTCAGCCCGGCGGCAACACCAGCCTGCCGACCAATCCGAACGGCTATTTCGTCATTTCCAAAAAACCGGATTCAAAGTATCTGATCGAAACCAACCCGCTGTTTCAGGTTGGCGCCAATTTCCTTGGCTCCGATTATCTTGAGCAACTCATGGGCGTCAGTCCGGACGACACGCTCATCCATCTGGGCGACGCCAATTACGAGGCGTATTTGATTCGCCAGCAATTGATCGAGCAAACCGGTTCCAACGTCATCAAAGGCTATGGCAATGAAGAAGATCAGATTCAGCGCCTCATGGATCAGGCTTTTGCCGAAAGCCAGAAACTCGGCCTCGTCTATGGTCAGGCGCTGACGCCTGAGCAAATCGCCAACTTGACCGAAGACATCGTCTGGATGGTCAAAACCGTGGTCAATGGCATCGAAGTGCTGACGCCGGTGGTTTACCTTGCCCCGGCGACGCTGGCGATGGTGACCGATGGCGCGACCATTTCCGGCGACAACACCACCATCACCGGCGAAGGCTTGAACAACACCGGCGGCACCATTGCTGGCAGCAACAACCTCAAGATCGAAGTCAAGGGCGATGTCACCAACACCAGCGGCACCATCACCGGCGGCAATGTCTCGGTGACTTCGACCGAAGGCAGCATCATCAATCAGACAATGGCTGTTACCAGTGGCGACGATCTCACCACCAACACCGCCATCGGCAAAACCGGCGGCATCGTGGCGACCGGCAATCTCGACATGAAGGCGGAGAAGGACATCACCGTACTTGGCGCGGATGTCAAGGCTGCTTCCGCCTCGCTCGAAGCGGGCGGCGATGTCACTTTCGACACCATCGTCGATAAAACCACCAAGTCCTCGTCCTCATCTTCCGGCGGCTTCCTGAGCAGTTCGAGCACATCGACCAGCACCACCACCGAAACCAACATCGGCTCCAACCTCGACATTGGCGGCAATCTCTCGATCAAGAGCGGCGGCGATACCACCATCGCCGGATCGAAGGCCAATATCGGCGGCAATCTCGATGTGGATGCGGGCGGCGATTTCAACGTGATCGCCCGGCAGGACAAAGTGACCACCACCAGTTCCAGTTCCGAATCCGGCCTTGGCGTCGGCGGCGGCCTCTACGGCACGACCACCACCACCACCACCGATTTCACTGGAACCAACGTCGGCTCGACGCTCAATGTCGGCGGCGACGCCAAGGTCAAGGCCGAAGGCACGATGACCGTGCAGGGTTCGGATGTGAGCATCGCCGGCAACGCCGACATCGACGCCAAAGAAGGGGTGAAGATTCTCGACGGGCTGGATGAAAAACGCACGACGACGACCACCGAAACCACCACCTTCGGCAAGTTCGACAGCCCCAGCGACAACGCCAGCGCCAGCGCCGGAACCAGCACCGGCCCCACTGGCGCCAGCGCCAACGCCGAGGCCAGCACGTCCGGCAGCATCAAGCTGATGGAAACCACGACGACGACGAGCAATTCCGGCTCCAACACCAGCGTCGCCTCCAACTTCAAGGTCGGCGGCAATTTGGACATCAAGACCGAAGGCACGGTCACGGTGCAAGGCTCGAACGTCGAATCCGGCGGCGACATGAACATCGACGCCAAAAACGTCGAAGTGCTGACCGGCCGCAACGAAACCTGGAGCAACACGACCACGACTTCCAACTCCATCGGCATTTACGACGAAGCCAAGGCTTCGGCCAACGCCAGCGGCGGGGCGGATAACAGCGCCAGCGCCAGCGTTGAGGCGACCCGCACCTTCGGCGCGCAGGAAACTTCTTCGAGTTCGACCGACTACACCTTGACCAACAGCAGCTCCAGCCTCAAATCCGGCGGCAACATGAACATCAAGGCCGAAGAAACGGCGACCTTCGTCGGCGCCAATGTCGAGGCGGGCGGCAACATCAATGTCGAAGCAACCGACATCACCAACAAGGCGGCGCAGGATATTACCTACAGCAGCCAATCGAGCAGCAAGGAAACCGCCGGGCTGTATGTCGGCGCCGAAGCCAAAGCCAGCGCCAACGCCAATTCCGGCAGCGCCAGCGCCGAAGCGGGCGTCAGCGCCGGTATTCGCTACTCGGGCGAATCCTCGTTCAGCGAAGAAGGCACGTCGACAGCCGTCACCAACACCTTCAAGGCGGGCGGCGACATCAATCGCACGGCAAGCGGCACCATCCTCGACCAGGGTACGCAGATGGAAGCGGGCGGCAACATCAACCAGTCAGCCACCACCATCATTGATCAGGCAGCCGCCAATACCAGCTTCTCCAACAGCAGCGCCAACCAGCTTGAAGTCAAGGCCGGTGTCGGCGCCAGCGCCGGGGCTTCAACCACCGGCGGCGCTGATGCTGGCGCTGGCGTCCGCGTCAGTGCCGATGGTTCGATTTCCAATAGCTCGACCAGCAACAGCACGGCAGTGACTTCCAGCTACAAGGCGGGCGGCAATATCAGTTCGACCTCGACCAACGGCACCTCGCTTGAAGGAACCAATTTTGAAGCGGGCGGCAACGTTGACATCACCGGCGGCACGGTCGACTACAAGGCGGCGAAAAACACCAGCACCAGCAGCAGCGATTCGCTCAACGCCTCGGCCAATCTCTCGGTCGACTTCGTCGGCGGCGGCGTCGATAGCGCCAGCCTTGACGCCAGTCTCAATACCGCGTCGTCGAACAGCAACAGTTCCGATGCGGTGGTCGGCAACATCAAGGCCGGTGGCAACGTCAACATCAAGAGCACCAGCGGCGACACGACACTCGAAGGAACCAGCGTGAACGCTGGCGGCACGACTTCAGTCAGTGCCGCTGGCGCGGTCAACCTCGAAGAAGCCAAGAGCAGCAGCACTTCGTCAGCGGATGCCGTGAGCGCCAATATTTCCCTCTCCGCCAGCAAAGGCAAGGACGGCGGCGAAGGCAAAAGCGGCGCGGCGGCTGGCGTCGGCGCAACCAGCGCCAACAGCAGCAGCAGTTCATCGCAAGGCGTCAACCTCAACGGCGGCAACGGCGTGGTGATTACGGAGGGCGGCAAATAAGCTGACGCTGGAGGGGGAGGGTTTAGTCCCACACGGCGCAAACGTCTCCTCCTCCCGCGCCATGAGCGCGAACTGATCGTCCCTCTCCTGCTTGCGGGAGAGGGAATGAGGGGGCGGGTAACCAGGGCCAGAGCATCAAAATTCTTTAACGCTCAATGAGTTACAGAACCGGCAATTAATCTTACTGTGTCACAAACGTAGCCTTGCATTCAAGCGCAGGCAACACGGGCAGCGTGGCAGCATTCTGAGCAAGGCGGCGGCGATACGCAGCCGCAAACTCGTGATCG
>JAITWU010000232.1 GCA_031285115.1 Azonexus sp.
CCCAAAACCCGCCCGCGAACGGCCTTGACATAACTAGACACTTTACAAATTATGCGAAGTACAACCCACACCTACCCGCGGTCAAGCCACCAGCCCGCCCGGCTCCGCTCACGCAAAAACCGAAACAGCCGAACACCCGCGTGCAGGCCGTAACCGCCGCCATGCCTGCACGCCGTGGAAAAGAACGCCAGAACTCCCGATGCGCCGGATTCTTCGCCCGCTCCAGTTGCATTTCCGCAATCACAGCCAGTGGGTCGGCTTCAAGAGTGATGGCAATCTTCACGGCCAGTATCAGCGGCATCGCCTCTTATGCCCGCGCCTCTTCTTTGCCGCGCAGTTTTCCGGCGATTTTGACCAGTGCCAGCGTTGCCAGTCCGGCCATCATGCCGGTGACGACATCGATGGCCAGTGACGCCGCGCCGCTGAAAAATCCGAGGCCATCGGTCAGCGTGGCGATGGCGTGGTGGAGAAACGGTAAGCCATGCGTCAGGATACCGCCGCCAACCATGAACATGGCGGCGGTGCCGATTACGGCGAGCGCCTTCATCAACTTTGGCGCGGCCAGCAACAGCCCTTTGCCGATGGTCTGGGCCAACGCGCCGGGGCGTTTTTGCAAATAAAAGCCAAGGTCATCCATCTTGACGATGGCGGCGACCAGACCATAAACGCCTACCGTCATGATTAGACCGATACCGGCCAGCACCATCAGGCGCGTGGCGAATGGGTAGGCGGCGACGGTGCCGAGCGCGATGACGATAATTTCCGCCGAGAGCACGAAATCGGTGCGAATCGCGCCCTTGATTTTTTCGGCTTCCAGTGTGGCGAGATCGGGGGCGGCGCTGATCGTTGCGCTGGCGTCTGGCTCATCATTGTGCGGCAGCCATTTGTGCGCCAGTTTTTCGACACCCTCGAAACACAGGTAAAGGCCGCCCAGCATCAACAGCGGCATCACTGCCCACGGGGCAAAGGCGCTGATGGCGAGCGCCAGCGGTACGAGGATCAACTTGTTTTTCAGGGAGCCGACGGCCACCGCCCAAACCACCGGCAATTCCCGTTCGGCGCGAACGCCAGCAACCTGCTCGGCATTCAAGGCCAGATCGTCGCCCAGCACGCCAGCGGTTTTTTTGGCGGCGACTTTGGTCATCAAGGCCACGTCATCGAGAACGCTGGCAATGTCGTCGAGCAGAAGAAGCAGGCTGCCACCGGCCATCGGCAAAATCCTTCAAATAAAAGGTTCAGGGGGCCGCGCGCCCCAGTTGGGAAAAACGCTGACGGTTATCCGTTCAGATCGTCGTCGTGAAGCACGTAGTCACGTATCCATTCGGCGCGGCGGTCGAGATGCGAACGGCGGTCGAGTTCGACCAGACCGCTGGCGATCCGGTAGGGCAGGAGCAAGCCCCGGCGACGGCGCTCGTCGCAACGGCGTTCGGCATGGCGTGGCCGGTAGCTGCGGCCGATCAGGCGGTCATGCGAGCCTTCCCGGGTCATGGCGTTTCTCCTGCGCATCAATCGGACTTTTATTATGCCAGAGGCCAGCGTCCGGCAGCGGTTCGGGAAAGCGGTAAAATCGCCGCCGCCCCGCAACCTTGCCGCAATGCTTCGCATGACTGATTACTCTGCTGCCTCCATCCGCATTCTCAAAGACCTCGAACCCGTCAAGGAACGTCCGGGGATGTACACCCGCACCACCTGCCCGACCCATATCGTGCAGGAGGTCATCGACAACGCCGCCGATGAGGCGCTGGCGGGGTTTGCCAGGCGTATTGCGGTGATTCTGCGCGCCGACGGCAGTATCGAAGTGGCCGACAATGGTCGGGGCATCCCGGTCGAGATGCATCCGGAAGAAGGCCGTCCGGCCGTCGAACTGGTGTTTTGCAAATTGCACGCGGGCGGCAAGTTCAACAAGACGGAAAGCGGCAATCCTTACCGTTTTTCCGGCGGTCTGCATGGCGTTGGCGTTTCGGTGACCAATGCTTTGTCGACGCGGCTGGAAGTGGAAATCAAACGCGGCGGCGGGGTTTACCGGATTGCCTTTGCCAGCGGTTTCGTCGTCGAACCGCTCGCCCGCCTTGCCGATTGCGGCCCGCGCACGACGGGAACGACGGTGCGCATCCAGCCCGATCCCAAGTATTTCGATTCGCCCAAGGTCAATGCCGCTCTGCTGGAACACCTCTTGCGCTCCAAGGCCGTGCTGATGCCCAACGTGACCGTCGAACTGGAAGTCGAGGGGCAGGAAAAGAAAATCTGGTGTTACCAGAACGGCATGGCGGATTACCTGAACGAAATGATGGCCGGGCAACCGGTCGCGCCCATTTTTGTCGGCGAAAAATATGTCGATACGGCCAATGGTTTCGCCATCGGCGAAGGCGCGACCTGGGCGCTGGCCTGGTTCGAGGAAGGCGGCGGCAAGCCGGAATCCTATGTGAACCTGATTCCGACCCTGGACGGCGGCGCCCACGAGGCCGGGCTGAAAGCAGGCGTGTTCGAGGCGGTCAGGAGTTTTGCCGAGCATCACGCCATTCTCCCGGCCAAGGTCAAACTGGCGCAGGAAGATGTCTGCGGCAAAATGACTTTTCTTCTCTCGGCCAAAGTGCTCGACCCGCAATTTCAAGGCCAGACCAAGGAAAAACTGACCAGCCGCGACGCCTATAAACTGGTTTCGCAAATGGTGCGCGATCCGTTCGAGCTGTGGCTCAACAGTCACGCCGAGTTCGGCAAAAAAATTGCCGAACTGGCCGTCAAGGCGGCGCAAAACCGTTTGAAATCAACGCAAAAGGTCGAAAAGAAAAAGTCCTCCGGCATCGCCACCCTGCCCGGCAAACTGACCGATTGCGAATCCGACGACATCGCCCGCAACGAGATTTTTCTCGTCGAGGGCGATTCGGCGGGCGGCTCGGCCAAACAGGGGCGCGACAAGGAAATCCAGGCCGTTCTGCCCTTGCGCGGCAAGGTGCTCAACACCTGGGAAGTCGAGCGCGGCCAGTTGTTCAAAAACAACGAGGTGCACGACATTTCCGTCGCCATCGGCGTCGATCCGCACGGGCTGGAGCAGATTGACAGCATCGACCTTTCCGGTCTGCGCTACGGGCGGATCATCGTCATGTCGGACGCCGACGTCGACGGCAGCCATATTCAGGTGCTGCTGTTTACGCTCTTTCTCAAGCACTTCCCGGCCCTGGTCGAGCGCGGTCACATCCACGTCGCCCAGCCGCCGCTCTTTCGCGTCGATGTCGAAGGGCGCGGCCATACGCGCAAAATCTATTGCCTCGACGAGGCGGAAAAAGAACAAACGCTGCAAAAACTGAAGGACGAAGGCGTCAGCGAGGCCAAACTGAGCGTCTCCCGCTTCAAGGGCCTCGGCGAAATGAACCCCGATCAACTGTGGGAAACCACCCTCTGCCCCGACACCCGCCGCCTCGTGCCCTTTACCGCCTCG
>JAITWU010000275.1 GCA_031285115.1 Azonexus sp.
GCGTTGCGGTGGCCGCCGCCGCCGTAGCGGACGGCGATGGCGGCGACATCGAGGTCGCCGTTGGAACGCAAAGAGACATGGACTTCGCCGTCGGCTGCGAGTTGCCAGGTCAGGCCGAAAGTGCCGCTTTGCGTCGCCAGCAGGTGGCCGAGCTGGGAGTTGAACAGGGTGTTGGCATTGACCGCGACGCCCCTCACGGCGAGCCAGGACGCGGCGCCGTCGCTGATGACATCATGACCGTGGCGCATCGCCTGCAAACCATCGACTGGCTCGCCGCGCAGACGGGCGTTGCGGCAGAGGGCGCAGTTGGCGAGACGGGCGGTTTCGGCCTGAAAAAGCGTTTCGATGGCGCTGCCGTCAGCGAGCAGGCGGCGGTAGCTGGCCGTGTCGGCGTCGGCGGTTTGTTCGACCAGTTGATGCCAGGCGGAAAAAACGAAGGGCTGCAAGTGCAGGGCCAGGCAGATGCGGCGGGTTTCGGGCAGGGCAAAGCGCCACAGGTCTTGATCTTCGATATGCCGCAGGAGGAGCGGCAGCGGCTGGTCGGGAAGAAAATATTCCCAGGCCAGACGAACGCCTGATTTGTCGGTGGCGAAAATGATTTCCACCGGCGGATCGGGATGGCGGTAGCGGCGGACGCCGTCGGCGTCGGTCGTCAGGCGTCCGCCCCAGGCGTTTTGCGCCGAGATGTGGTGGTCGATTTCGGTCAGCGAGCGGGCGCTGGCTGCCAGAACTTCAATTTCGGCGGGGGGAAAGGAGAAGTCGAGAATATAAACGGCGTGTCCGGCGATTTCGCCGTCGGCAAGGCGCTCGCCGTGATGCAGGGGGCGGTAGCGGGCGGTGTCGCCGAAACGCCGCCAGGCGGCGTAGGCAGCGCCGAAACCGTCGATGCAGTCGGCGTGGTAAATGATGGTGGTGGTCTGTGTCATGGGGGGAGGGGCGTTTTTAGGTTTTTAGGTTTAATAGTGCGGCGGAATGTCATCGCGCAGGCTGTGCGCTTGAGTCGGGGCGGCGTCGGTGATTTGCTTCCCGAGGCGCTTCAATTCACCGGCCAGCAACTCGATCTCTCGTTGTTGACGGAAGACGCTGCGGTTAAGTTCATCAAGCAGGTCTTCGGCGTAGCTGATTTTGATTTCCAGTTCGGCAAGACGGGCTTCGGTGCGGGTTTGGGTAGTAGCCATGACCCATGATAACAGTGCTAAAGCGGTTGACGGTTTTCCGGGAGCGACTATAATGCGCGGCTTCCTCAGGCGGTTAGCTCAGTTGGTTAGAGCGCCACGTTGACATCGTGGAGGTCGTTGGTTCGATTCCAATACCGCCTACCAAAATTCTGAAAAGTGCGGCTAGCGTCATCTGACCGCATTTTTTTTGCCCGGAATTTGCCATGCCCAAGATTAAATTGCCCGATGGTTCCGTCCGCTCTTACGAACAGGCGGTCACGGTTGCCGAAGTCGCCGCCAGCATTGGCGCCGGTTTGGCCCGCGCGGCGCTGGCGGGCAGGGTCGATGGGGCGCTGGTCGATGTTTCGCATCGAATCGAGGACGACGCCGATGTGGCGATCATTACCGAGCGCGATGCCGAAGGGCTGGAACTGATCCGCCATTCGACGGCGCACTTGCTGGCTTACGCGGTCAAGGAACTGTTCCCGGAAGCGCAGGTGACCATCGGCCCGGTGGTCGAAAACGGCTTTTATTACGACTTTGCCTACAAGCGCCCGTTTACGCCGGAAGACCTGGCGGCCATCGAAGCGCGCATGGGGGAACTGGCGAAAAAGGATATTCCGGTCAGCCGCGAAGTCTGGCCGCGCGATGAGGCGGCGCAGTTTTTTCTCAAGCAGGGCGAGAAATACAAGGCCGAACTGATTGCCGCCATTCCCGCCGATCAGGCGGTGTCTTTGTACCGCGAAGGCGATTTCATCGACCTTTGTCGTGGCCCGCATGTGCCGTCGACCGGCAAGCTCAAGGTGTTCAAGCTGATGAAGGTGGCGGGCGCGTACTGGCGCGGCGATCACCGCAATGAGCAGTTGCAGCGCATCTACGGCACGGCCTGGGCGAAAAAGGAAGAGCTGGACGCTTATCTGCACATGCTCGAAGAAGCCGAGAAGCGCGATCACCGCCGCCTCGGTCGGCAACTCGATCTGTTCCACATGCAGGACGAAGCGCCGGGGCTGGTGTTCTGGCATCCCAAAGGCTGGTCGGTGTGGCAGGAAATCGAGCAGTACATGCGCGCCGTTTATCGCGACAACGGCTACCAGGAAGTGCGTTGCCCGCAGATTCTCGACAAGGCGCTGTGGGAAAAATCAGGCCACTGGGAACATTACAAGGACAATATGTTCACCACGGCCTCGGAAAACCGCGATTACGCGGTCAAGCCGATGAATTGTCCGGGCCATGTCCAGGTTTTCAACGCCGATTTGCGCTCTTACCGCGAATTGCCGCTGCGTTACGGCGAGTTCGGCTCCTGCCATCGCAACGAGCCTACCGGGGCGCTGCACGGCCTGATGCGCGTGCGCGGCTTCGTCCAGGACGACGGCCATATTTTTTGCACCGAAGACCAGATCGAAAGCGAAGTGACGGCCTTCAACGCGCTGGTGAGGAAGGTTTACGCCGATTTCGGCTTTCACGAAGTGGCCGTCAAACTGGCCTTGCGTCCGGCCAGCCGGGTCGGTTCCGACGAGGTTTGGGACAAGGCCGAAGAAGCCTTGCGTCAGGGTTTACGCGCTTCCGGCCTGGCTTGGGAGGAGTTGCCGGGCGAGGGCGCGTTTTACGGCCCGAAAATCGAATTTCACATCAAGGACGCCATTGGCCGCTCCTGGCAGTGCGGCACGGTGCAGGTCGATTTTTCGATGCCGGGCCGTTTGGGCGCGGAATACGTGGATGCCGACGATGTGCGCAAAACGCCGGTGATGCTGCATCGCGCCATTCTCGGCTCGCTGGAGCGGTTTATCGGCATCCTCATCGAAAATTTCGCGGGCGCGCTGCCGCTGTGGTTGGCGCCGACCCAGATGGTCGTTTTGAATATTTCGGAAAAGCAGGCCGACTACGCTGCCGAGATCGCGCAAAAGCTACATCGGGCGGGTTTCAGGGCCGAGTCTGATTTGCGCAACGAAAAAATTACCTATAAAATCCGCGAACATAGCTTGAACCGACTGCCTTATCAACTTGTCGTCGGCGACAGGGAAAAAGCGGAAGGACTGGTGGCCGTGCGAACACGCGGTGGTCAGGATCTCGGACAGATGACTGTCGATAGCCTGATCGAGCGGCTTCAAAAAGAAGTCGCAGCGCGTAGTGGCACGGCTTAATTTATTGTTGGCAGAGGGGTTTTCACCATAGCTCAGAACAAGGCGCATCGCCTCAACGAAGAAATTACGGTTCCGGAGGTTCGCCTCCAGGGTGTAGATGGGGAGCAGCTTGGGATCATGAGTATCCGCGCTGCCTTGCAAATGGCCGATGAAGCTGGCGTCGATCTGGTCGAGATCGCGCCGCTTGCCAAGCCCCCGGTTTGCCGGGTCATGGATTACGGCAAATTCAAGTACCAGGAACAAAAGCGCGCCCACGAGGCGAAGTTGAAGCAAAAGCAGGTCCAGATCAAGGAAATCAAGCTGCGCCCCGGCACTGACGAAAATGATTACCAGATCAAGCTGCGCAACATGATTCGCTTCCTTGAGGAAGAAGACAAGGTGAAAGTCACCTTGCGCTTCCGGGGCCGCGAAATGGCGCATCAGGAATTCGGTATGCGCCAGTTGGAAAGAATCAAAACCGATCTCGAAGCGGTCGGTCAGGTCGAACAAATGCCGAAGATGGAAGGGCGTCAGATGATCATGATCGTCGCCCCGGCCAAGAAGAAGTAGCAGTCGTTAGAAAAAGGGCTTTCGGGTAGTACAAGCGTTTCCGTCGGGAACCACCTGACAGCCTGTCAAAAGGGAGCAGTCAAATGCCCAAAATGAAGACCAAGAGCAGCGCCAAAAAGCGTTTCTCGATCCGCGCCGGTGGCAGCATCAAGCGCGGCCAGGCTTTCAAGCGTCATATCCTGACCAAGAAAACCACCAAGAACAAGCGTCACCTGCGTGGCGCGGTTGCTGTCAACGAGCGCGACACCGCTTCCGTCCGCGCCATGATGCCCTACGCATAAGGAGTTAGAACATGTCCCGAGTCAAACGTGGTGTAACGGCGCGCGCTCGTCACAAGAAAGTTCTTGCTCAAGCCAAGGGCTATCGCGGTCGGCGCAAAAATGTCTATCGCGTCGCCAAACAGGCGGTGATGAAGGCCGGTCAATATCAATACCGCGACCGCCGTCAGCGCAAGCGTCAGTTCCGTTCGCTGTGGATTGCCCGGATCAATGCGGCAGCGCGCGAACTGGGCATGAAGTACAGCACTTTCATGAATGGCCTGAAGAAAGCCAATATCGAGGTCGATCGCAAGGTTCTCGCCGATCTGGCGGTTTTCGACCAGCCCGCTTTTGCCGCCCTGGCTGCGCAAGCCAAGGCCAAGCTCGGCGCCTGAGCGAAAGCTGCGAAAAAAAAAGGAGGCGTGAAGCCTCCTTTTTCCTATCTGAAGTTCATCTGAATTGATATTGGCTTAACGCCCAATATTGACGCCAATGTAGAGTAAGGTAATAAGAATATGAAAGATACCATGTGTTGGATGTTGCTATACCGTTGCATGGCCTTTACGCTTTTTATTTCCTTTGGCAGCCTTGGAGAGGCTACTGCGGAGGTGCAAAAGGGTTATTACGACGATCCTGGCATTTACCCCAATCGAGCCTATATCAGCGATCAATACTATGAGCGCATCGACCCGTTCAATGGTG
>JAITWU010000298.1 GCA_031285115.1 Azonexus sp.
GGCGTCGATTCGCTCAAAATCGAAGGCCGCACCAAAAGCGCCTACTACGTCGCCCGCACCTGCCAGACTTACCGGCAAGCCATTGACGACGCCGTCGCCGGTCGCCCCTTCAACCCGGCGCTGTTGGGCGAACTGGAAAACCTCGCCAATCGCGGCTACACCGATGGCTTCTACCAACGCCACCACGACGCCGATTACCAGAACTACCTGCGCGGCCATTCCGAATCTGACCGCAGCCAGTACGTCGGCGACGCCACTCTTTACGACCCGGCGCGCGGCTTGATGGCAATCACCGTCAAAAACCGCTTCGCCGTGGGCGACCGGCTGGAAGCCGTACACCCCGCCGGTAACTACGCGCTGACGGTAACGCGCATGGAAAATGCCGACGGCGCGACAATCGCCATCGCGCCGGGCAGCGGCCACAAAGTCTGGATAAATTTGCCCGAGCGGTACACCGGATGCTTTGTCGCGCGTTTTGTCTAGCTTCGAGATAAAACGCCCCAAAGCCGGGGTGCGAACGCCATGCCTGACGACAGCGCCAGTCCCTCCTCCTGAGAGAAAGAGAGAGAAGGGCTTTTGCTACAACCGTTCAGGTCACTTTTCAATTTCATTCGCCCTTTGTGCATCGCAGCAATTTCTGTAAAATCAACAACATGAATCAAGCTCAACGGATGCCCTTGATCGACGCTTTCAAGGCCATCGCTTCACAACTGATCGTCCTCCACCACCTCGCCACCTACGGCCCGCTGGCCGCAGCGGCGCACGAGCTGCTGCCGGGGACGCTCGACTGGCTCTACGACTACGCCCGCATGGCCGTGCAGGTTTTTCTCGTCATCGGCGGTTTTCTCGCCGCCCGCGGCCTCTCGGCCAACGGCCAGGGGCTGGCCGGGTCGCCGCTGCCACTCTTGTGGCGGCGCTATCAGCGGCTGATCATTCCTTTTCTCGTCGCCCTTGGCGTCGCCATGATCTGCTCGGCCATTGCCGATCACTGGATGGACGACAACGCCATCCCCGACCGCGCCACCTTCGGCCAATGGCTCGCCCACGCCACGCTGCTGCATGGCGTTCTCGGTGTCGAATCCCTGTCGGCGGGGGTCTGGTACGTCGCCATTGACTTCCAGCTATTTGCCCTGATGGTTCTGCTGCTGTGGGCCGGGCGCTATCGGCTGGCCGCGCCCGCGCTGGTGCTGGCGATGACCGCCGCCTCGCAGTTCTGGTTCAACCGCGATGCCGGATGGGACAACTGGGCGCTCTACTTTTTCGGCGCTTACGGCCTCGGCGCAGCGGTCTGGTGGCTGTCGGCGCGGCGGCAACTGGCAAGCTGGCTGGGCGTCATCGCCACCATCACCATCGCCGCGCTGGTCGTCGACTTCCGGCTGCGCCTCGCGCTCGCCCTTGGCGTTGCGCTGGCTCTCGGTTTCAGCCGCCGCCACGGCTGGCTCGAACGCTGGCCGGATGTGCGGCCACTGGCTTTTCTTGGCAAAATTTCCTACTCGGTGTTTTTGATCCACTTCCCGGTGCTGCTGCTGGTCAACGGCTTTTTCGCCGACCACGGCTTTAGCGCGCCGCTGGCGGCAGTGGTCGGGCTGCTCCTCGCCTGGGCCGCCAGCATCGCCGCTGGCGCGGCTTTTTACCGCTGGGTCGAAAGTCCAGCCGCCAGCCGCCGCATCACGGCGGCGATGGGCGCGATGACGGTGCCGCTGCGCCTCGTTTTCGGGCGCGGCTGAATTTCCTGATCAACATGCCGATGCCCAAAATCAGACCCGCCAACACCAGCGCATTGGCGGCAATGGCGTAAACATAGGGCTGGACGGCGTCTTGTTCCAGGGCTGGCTCCCTTAACTCCGGCGGGAATGGGCGGGGCGGATTCGGGACAATTTTCCAGTCCGCCCGGTTGGCCGGGACGCGCGACATATATTCATCAAAACTGGCGATCGGCGGCGCGCCTTCGGCTCGTGAAGAAGGAAACTGCGGGATTTTGATATAGACAATGGCTTCAATATCATCCGCCAGTTGTTTTTCAAATTCCGTAGTCAGGTCTTTTTTATTGACGATCCGGCTCAATAAATCTTCGCCGATGGCATTGAAAGCGACGAAGGGATAAAGATTGGTTTTTTCCGTCATCATGTAATTGGCGGCTTTTTTGGCGCTGTCAAAACTATCAGTCAGGGTCAGGTAAGGAATGACGGCGATTCCTTTCAAATAGCTCTCGACGCCTTCCTTGCGGATATTCCAGCCGAGTTCCCGCAAGGTCTCCAGATTGATCCCGGCACAATTGGCCAGGGCGTGGTTGTACTCAAAATGATGCCGGTAAAAGTGATCGAATTTCCGGTTGATATTGTCTTGATAGGCTTGGGCAATGCTTTCATCCTTCAATATCACCATCAGCACATAGCTGGGGCGATACCAGGATTGGCCGCTATTGAGTTCGGCCTGATACAAATCAAGAGGAACCCGGCTGGCGATAATGCCTTTTTCGCTATAGGCGTCGAGGCCGTAAAAGTTATTGACCAGCAGGTTGTTCCATTGGCCCAGGCCGTCGGTTTTTCCGGTTGCTATCGCAAAGTGGCCGCCATGCGCTTCGTCATCATCGCCCTGAGCGCCGTTCAAAATAAATGCGAGCGTATTTCGCCGGTTGAGACTGACGGGTTTGCCATCCCTGCTCCACAGCGCCTGAGCCGTCAATTCGCTGTCTGAGATATTTTTATCCCTGACCAGATCATAAATGCTTTTACCGGCCACTGCCTTGACTTCCAGATTGCTGGCGAATTGATGATTTTCGGGCCAGATGGATTCGGCAATCAGCTTGCCATCCTTCACTTCACCCTTGACAATCAGCTTGCGGCCGGAAAAATATTCGCTGCTTTTCTGGTTATAGTAAGAGAGGTTGTCCGGGATTTTGTCAAGCACCGCAAAGTCAAATACTTCTCCGGAATCTTCCCTGAATTTGCGGCCATCGTCAGTCAAGTATCCTGCGGCGACCAGCGTTGGATTATTCCAGAAAAAAGACAGACCATTTTTATTTTTAGGAACGGCAATTTTTTCGCCCTTGAAATAAAAACGGGCGGCTTCGTCGATGCAGGCGTCACAATCGCCCGGCTTTAATTCAAAATCAGCGCCCTTGTAAAAACCATAATCAAAGTCGAGAACAGAATTGAGCGCCTGAGCGCCGGAGCACAACAACCCGCAGATCAGTGCCGACAGCCATTTTTTCTTCATTTGTTTTACCTGGTTAATAAAATCTACTCCGCCAGTTCCGCCCGCCCCCGGAAATTATCGAGCGCCTCCGGGTTAGCCAGAGCTTCGATATTTTTCACCGGTTGCCCATGCACCACATTACGCACGGCCAGTTCGACGATTTTGCCCGATTTGGTGCGCGGAATATCCTGGACCTGTACCACCCGCGCCGGAACATGGCGCGGCGTGGCGTTGTCGCGGATCTGTTTTTTGATGCGCTCGATCAACCCGGCGTCGAGCGCCAGACCGTCGCGCAGTTTGACGAACAGCACCACGCGCACATCATCATGGCAACCCGGCGGCCAGTCCTGACCGATGACGAGGGACTCGACGATTTCCGGCAACTGCTCGACCTGACGGTAAATTTCCGCCGTGCCGATGCGCACGCCGCCGGGGTTGAGGGTGGCGTCCGAGCGGCCATAGATGATGATGCCGTCGTGCGCCGTCAGTTCGGAAAAATCACCATGACACCAAACGTTGGCAAAACGCTCGAAGTAGGCGGCATGGTATTTGGCGCCGTCCGGATCGTTCCAGAAACCAACCGGCATCACCGGGAAGGGTTTGAC
>JAITWU010000328.1 GCA_031285115.1 Azonexus sp.
TCTCGCCATGACGCGCGGCCAGAACAGCCTGATGATCGAAGCCGACGAAGCGCCGCGCCGACCCGTCGGCAGCAATGGCGAAATCCGCCAGCGCCAGCCGCTCCTCGTGCGCCGCGCCTTAGCCGCCGAAGTGGCGGAACACGAACGCCTTCTGGCTGCCATCGACAAAGAATCGAAAGGCGCCTGCATCTGGCTCGCCAAGCCGGAAATTGCCGCCTGAGTTGGCCTGAATCTGTCCTAATCCGCCCGAATTCCACCTGTGTCGCCGCTTGCCCTGCTCCTCTGGATTGCCGCCGAAACCGCCTGTTGGCTGGCGCTCGCCCGCTATTTCGACGCCAGTTGGCGCATTGCCGCGCTGGTCGCCGTCGGCGGTCTGCTTGGCCTGCGCACTGCCCTCTATATTCCATCCTGGTTTTTCGCCAGCCGCTACGCTTCGCCCGCCCCGCCGCTCGGCTGGGCCGCCCGCCTGGCTTTGATCGTCGTCGATTACCTCAGTTTTCTCTTGACCGTCCTCCTCGTGCTGCCCTTTGCCTGGCTGTGGATGCCCGCCGACCGCCTGCCCGCCGATGACCGGCGGACGCTGTTGCTGGTGCATGGCAATGCCTGCAACCGGGGCGTCTGGTGGCTGTTGCGGCAACGCCTCGAAGCTGCGGGTTACGCCGTCGCCAGCATTGATCTGCCGCCGCACATCAGCATCGGCAAGCTGACGCCGCTCCTCAACCAGCGCATCGAGGCGGTTTGCGCCGCCACTGGTCGCGAACGGCTCATCCTGGTCGGCCACAGCATGGGCGGTCTGGTCTGT
Source organism: Azonexus sp. (assembly GCA_031285115.1). Classification (GTDB taxonomy): domain Bacteria; phylum Pseudomonadota; class Gammaproteobacteria; order Burkholderiales; family Rhodocyclaceae; genus Azonexus. Next base: position 803 of record JAITWU010000328.1, read on the forward strand.
CGCTCCTACCTCGCCCGCCACGGCGGCAAGCGGGTCGAGCGTCTGATCACGCTGGCGACGCCGCACGCTGGCAGCGAACTCGCCCGCCTCGGTTTTAGCCCCAACGCCCGCGAAATGACGCCGGGTTCCCTGTGGCTCAACGACATGGCGGTTGAAAAACTGGCGGTGAGAACCTTCAGCCTGCGCAATCCGTGGGACAACTACGTCATGCCGCAAGACAACCAGCGCCTGCCCGGCGCGCGCGATGTTGAACTGCCGCCGGTCGGACATTTCACCATGCTCTACGACCGGCGCGTCGCCGCGTTATTGCTGCGTATTTGTCAGGAATGAGGACAGGACAATCACCCGCCGCGCCTGACACGCCCCTCTCCCCAACCCCTCTCTTGCAAAGGGAGAAGGGCTTTTAATCGCCTTGCCAAGGACAAAACGATGACCATCGCCGCCCGAATAACTGCCCAAGCCCGCGCTCAGGCGCAGGATTTGCTCGATTTCATCGACGCTGGCCCCAGCCCTTGGCATGTCGTCGGCGAATGCGAACAGCGCCTCGCCAGCGCCGGATTCCGCCGCCTCGATGAAAGCGAGCGGTGGACACTGCCGCCCGGCAGCCGCTGCTACGTCACCCGTGGCGCGTCGATCATCGCTTTCGTCACCGGCAAGGCTGCCGCTCAAGGCTTGATGATGATCGGCGCGCATACCGACTCGCCCGGCCTGCGCGTCAAGCCGAAAGCGGCGGAAACGGCGGGCGGGATGTGGCGTATCGGCGTCGAGGTCTATGGCGGCCCCATCCTCGCCACCTTCGCCGACCGCGATCTGTCGCTCGCCGGTCGCGTCAATGTCCGCTCCGGCCAGGGGTTTGTCAGCCATCTCGCGCGCTTCGAGCAACCTTTGCTGCGGCTCCCCAATCTCGCCATCCACATGAACCGCGAGGTCAATGAAGCCGGTCTCAAATTCAACCGGCAAACCGAACTGCCGCTGCTGCTCGGCCTCGCCGATGATGGCGTCAAGGCCGAAAGGCGCTTCCGGCAACTCCTCGCCGGGCAAATCGGCGTTGCCCCGGATGATCTGCTGACCTGGGATTTGGCCGCTTACGACACGCAAAAAGGCAGCTTCTGGGGCGCTGATGATGAATTTATCGCCAGCAGCCGCCTCGACAATCTCGCCTCCTGCCACGCCGCCCTGAGCGCCCTCGTGGCTGCGGAAAACCCGGAGAACACTTGCCTCATCGCCCTTTTCGACCATGAAGAAGTCGGCAGCGAAAGCGCCGCTGGCGCAGGCGGCAGCTTCATTGCCGACGCCATCGCCCGGCTCGCGGCAAACGCCGGTCTGGATGCCGAAGACCAGCGGCGGATGCTGGCGCAGAGCTTCTTCATCAGCGCCGACATGGCGCACGCCTGGCATCCCAACTTTCCCGCCGCTTACGAACCCGGCCATCACGTTCTCGTCAATCGCGGCCCGGTCATCAAAAGCAACGCCAACCAGCGTTACAGCACCAGCGCCGACAGCGCCGCCCGCTTCATGGGTTTCTGCGCCGCCGCCGATGTTCCCTGCCAGCAATACGCCCACCGAGCCGACCTTGGCTGCGGCAGCACCATCGGCCCCCTCGTCGCCGCCCGCCTGGGCGTCGCCAGCGTCGATGCAGGCTCCCCGCTGTGGGCCATGCACAGCATCCGCGAAAGCGCCGGCGTACTCGACCACGCCGCCATGATTGCCGCCCTGACGGCGGCATTTCGGCCTCCACTCCCTTAGAGCGGTTTTTGTTTATAGCTGTTACAAAAATAAATCAGATCGCGGCAAGCAGCGTTTCAGAATTCCCGCGCCGACGGTTATCGTCAAAGCCCCTCTCCCTCTTTCCCTCTCCCGCAAGCGGGAGGGGAGAAGAGGGTACAACCTCGCCACCTCCTTTACACCCGAACCTTGGGACATGGTTTACAAGTTAAATTGCATTGGAGCCTTCAAGGAGAAGCCCGATGCCCTGGAAAGAGACTTGTACCGTG
>JAITWU010000368.1 GCA_031285115.1 Azonexus sp.
TAAATGGCGTCGCGCGAGTTCAGCCCATGTTCGCGTTCGGCGACCAGCGCAAAGTCGACCATCATGATGCCGTTCTTTTTGACGATGCCGATCAGGAGAATGATGCCGATCAGCGCAATCACGGTGAGGTCGTAGCCGCCGGCCATGAGGATGAGCAGCGCGCCGACGCCCGCCGAGGGCAGGGTCGAGAGGATGGTCAGCGGGTGGATATAGCTCTCGTAGAGAAGCCCGAGCACGATATAAACCGAGACCAGCGCGGCGAGAATGAGCCACGGCTGGGTGCGCAGCGAATCGCCGAAGACTTGCGCCGCGCCCTGAAAGGTGCCGCACAAGGTGGCGGGCATACCCATTTCGGCCTCGGCTTTTTCGATGGCGTCGACCGCCTGGCCGAGGGAAGCGCCGGGGGCGAGGTTGAAGGAGATGGTGACGCTGGGAAACTGGCCCTGGTGATTGACCGAGAGATAGCCGGTGCGCGTGGTGTCGACCCGGACGAAGGTCGATAGCGGAATCTGCTGGCCGCTGATGGGCGAGGTGAGGTAGAGGTGGTCGAACAGCGCCGGGTCTTTTTGCAGGGCGGGGGTGACTTCGAGAATCACGTTGTAGCTGTTGAGTTGGGTGAAGTATTGCGCCACCTGGCGCTGGCCGATGGCGTTGTTGATGGTGGCGTCGATCAGCGCCGGGGTGATGCCGTAGCTGGCGGCGCGTTCGCGGTCGATGGCGAGATTCACCGTTGGCGCGGCGTTTTGCTGGTCGGAGGTGACATCGACCAGCGCTGGCAGTTTCTGGAAACGCTCGACCAGCCTGGGCGCCCAGGCGTTGAGTTCATCGAGGTCGGAATCGACCAGCGTGTATTGGTATTGCGTGCGGGCCAGCCGCCCGCCGAAGTTCAAATCCTGCATCGCTTGCAGGTAGAGCGAGACGCCGGTGACTTTGGCGAGTTGCGGGCGCAAGCGGTCGATGACCTGGCTGGCGGTGACTGTGCGGCCTTCGCTGATCGGCTTCAGGGCAATGAAGAAATTGCCGGTGTTGAAGGTGGAAGCGCCAACGCTGAAGGTGAAGGCGCGCACGTCGGGGTCGCGGCGGACGACATCGGCGAGCGCCTGTTGCCGGTCGCGCATCGCTTCAAAGGAGGAATCCTGCCCGGCGACGGCGTTGCCGTAGATGAAGCCGGTGTCCTGTTGCGGGAAAAAACCCTTGGGGATGATGAGGTAGAGCGCCACCGTCGCCGCCACCGTGGCGACGAAGACCATCAGCGTGATGAAGGAATGGCGCAGCACGACAGCCAGACCGCGCTCGTAAGCCGCTTGCAGGGCGTCGAAGCCGCGCTCGAAAAAGTTGTACAGCTTGCCATGCTGGCTTGATCCGGCGCGGCTGTTTTTGCCTCCCTCCTGAGCCTTGAGGTAGCGGGCGCAGAGCATCGGCGTCAGGGTCAGGGTCAAGAGCAGCGAGACGGCGATGGTCAGCGTCACGGTCACGGCAAATTCGCGGAACAGGCGGCCAACCATGCCGCCCATGAGCAGCAGCGGGATGAAGACGGCGACCAGCGAAACCGAAATCGACACGATGGTGAAGCCGATTTCCCGCGCCCCCTGCAAGGCGGCGGCAAGCGGCGCCATGCCGTCTTCGACGTGGCGGTAGATGTTTTCCAGCATGACAATGGCATCATCGACGACAAAACCGACCGAAATGGTCAGCGCCATCAATGACAGGTTGTCGAGGCTGTAGCCGCACAAATACATGGCCGCCGAGGTGGAGAGAATGGCCAGCGGAATGGTGACGCTGGGGATGAGCGTCACCGTGACATTTCTGAGGAATACGAAAATGACCGCGACGACGAGGCCGATGGACAGCAGCAGCGTAAATTCCACCTCTTTGACCGAGGCGCGGATGGTCTGCGTGCGATCCATCGCCTCCGAGACCACGACGCCCGGCGGAATCGCCGCCCGTAACTGCGGCAGCGCGGCTTTGACGCGGTCGACCGTTTCGATGACGTTGGCCCCCGGCATTTTGAAAATCGCCAGCATCACCGTGCGCCCGTCGCGGATGGTCGAATCAGGCGGGGCCGCCGGGCCGTTGCCCGCCCAGGCGGCGACTCTGGCATTTTCCGGCCCGTCGACGGCGACGCCGACATCGCGCACGCGAATCGGCGCGCCGTTGCGCCAGGCCAGCACGGCCTCGTTCCACGGCGCGGCCTTGACCAACTGGTCGTTGGTGTAAATGTTGAACGCCTGATACTGGCCGCTGATGGTGCCGGTCGGCGCGCTCACCGTGGTGCTGGCGATGACGCCGCGCACCTCTTCGAGCGACAGGCCGCGCGCCTTGAGTTTGGCTGGGTCGACCTGAATCCGCACCGCCGGTTTCTGTTTGCCGAAAATATTGACCATGCCGACCCCGCTGATGCGCGAAATCTGCTGCGCCAGCACATTGTCGGCGTAATCGCTGGCCTCGATCAGCGGCATGGTGTCCGATTGCACATCGAGAATCAGGATCGGCGTATCGGCTGGGTTGATTTTGCGAAAACTCGGCGGACTCGGCAGATTTTTCGGCAACTGCCCGGTCGCCGCGCTGATCGCCGACTGCACATCGAGCGCCGCGCCGTCGATGTCGCGGTTCAAATCAAATTGCAGGGTAATCTGCGTCTGCCCCTGCGAGCTGGAAGAAGTCATCTGCGCAAGACCCGGAATCAGCGAAAACTGCCGCTCCAGCGGCTGCGCCACGCTCGCCGCCATCGTCTCCGGACTGCCGCCGGGCAGATTGGCGGAAACCTGAATGGACGGGAAATCAACCTGCGGCAACGCCGCCACCGGCAACTGCGGCCAAGCCACCAGACCAATCAACAAAAACGCCGCCGCCAGCAAAGTCGTGCCAATCGGGCGGCGGATGAAAATTTCGGAAATGTTCATCGAGCGGCTTCCCGAACGGCGCCCGGCAGTCCCTCCCCTCTCCCGCCTGCGGGAGAGGGGCCGGGGGTGAGGGGAGTATTTGCTGAAGTCTCCGCCGCCGCCGACTGCCGCTCGACCACGCTCGCCCCCGGTGTCAGGCGGTACTGGCCATCCAGCACCACGCGCTGGCCTGCCGACAGCCCTTCCGTCACCACCGTGAGACTGCCCCGGCTATCGACTTCATCGACCTTGACCGCCTGAAGCTGCGCCTTGTTTTCGCTATCGACGACATACACGAACAAGCCCTCCGGCCCGCGCTGGATGACGCCGGACGGCACGGTCAGCGCCCGCTCGCGCTGCCCCAGCACCAGCCGCGCATCGACCGACTGGCCCGGCCACAGCTTGTGCTCACCATTGGCGAACTGCGCTTTGAGGAGGATAGTCCCGGTGCTGGTGTCGATCCGGTTGTCGAGCAAGGTCAAATGCCCTTCGGCCAGCGTTTCCTGCGTCTCGCGGTCGAGCGCCTGCACGGTCAGGGGCCTGGCGCTTGCCTTCTGGGCCGCGTTGATGGCCTGAAACGCCGCTTCCGGCAAGGTGAATTGCACGGCAATCGGGTCGATCTGGTTGATTACCAGTAAACCGTTCGCGTCGGCGGCCCGCACGATATTGCCCGGATCAACGAGGCGCGCCCCAACCCGCCCGGCAATCGGCGCGATGATCGTGGTGTAGCCGAGATTGACCCGCGCCAACTGAATCTGCGCCTCATCGTTCTGCACCGCCGCCGCCAACTGGCCGACCAGCGCCCTTTGCGTGTCGAGCGTCTGCTGCGTCGTCGCGTCTTCTTTAATCAGTTGCTCGTAACGCGCCAGATCGAGGCGGGCGTTCGCCAGCGCCGCCTCATCGCGCGCCTTTTGCGCCAGCGCCTGATCGAGCTGCGCGGCAAACGTCCGCGCGTCAATCTGCGCCAGCGTCTGCCCGGCCTTGACCTCCTCTCCTTCGCGGAAGGCCACGTGGTCGAGTTGACCATCGACGCGCGTATGCACCGTCACTGACATCACCGGCAACACCGTACCGACGCCCGTCCGCGCCACCGCCATCGTCTGCTCGCTGACCAGCGCCGTCTTCACCGGCACCGGCGGCTTGCTGGCGACAGGCGGCGCAATCGGCCTGAACACCCGCCACGCCAGCAAAACGAGCGCCGCCAGCGCGACGGCGGCAATAATCTTGAGCCAGCCGCGTCCGCCCTGCGGATGTGGCGAGGAGGAGATGGGGATTGATTTATCGGACGCCGCCATTGTTTGCAACCTTCAATATTGGTGACAGGGTTTGCCGGTCAGTTAGAGTGATTTTGTTAGTCCCACACAGCACAAACGTTTCCTGCTCCCCTTGCCGTGAGCGCGAACCGATCGTTTCTCTCCCGCTTGCGGGAGAGGGAATGAGGGTATCGGGCGACGGGAAAGGCAAAAGACGCTTGGTGACCGCTTGCCCTCACCCCCGGCCCCTCTCTCACCAAAGCTACCGTATGCGCACAAAGCGGAGCGCGCGGTTTTGATCCTCCCCGTTCCGCAGGAATGGGGAGGGGGACCC
>JAITWU010000018.1 GCA_031285115.1 Azonexus sp.
CGACGCTCTTCCGATCTGCCAAAAAGGACAAGCGGGCCAATTCGGCGACCTTCTTCACCTCCATGATCGACTTCTCCGAACCTGGCGAACTCGGCGTTTTCCTTGGCGAAAGCGCCGTCACCGGGCTGGAAAAGAAAATGAACGAGCGCGGCTACCTCGAAGGCTCGGAAATGGCTGGCACCTTCAACATGCTGCGCGCCAACGACCTGATCTGGTCTTTCGTCGTCAACAACTACCTGATGGGCAAAGAACCCTTCCCCTTCGACCTGCTCTACTGGAACTCCGACTCGACCCGGATGCCAGCGGCGATGCACAGCTACTACCTGCGCAACATGTATCTCGCCAACAAGCTCAAGGAACCCGGCGGCATCACCTTGGACGGCGTCAAGATCGACCTCGGCAAAGTCAAGACCCCGTGCTACTTCATCTCCACCATCGAAGACCACATTGCGCCGTGGAAAAGCACCTACATGGGCGCGCGGCTACCCTCCGGCCCGACCAAATTCGTCCTCGGCGGCTCCGGCCACATCGCTGGCATCGTCAATCCGCCTGCCGCCAACAAATACGGCTACTGGATCAACGAAGCCACCGACGGCAACCTGCCGGAAAGCCCGGAAGACTTCCTCGCCAGCGCGACGCAAAACGCAGGTTCCTGGTGGACGCACTGGGGCCACTGGCTGACCACGCTGCCCGGCGGCTCGACCAGGGTCAAAGCGCGGCTGGCCGAAAAAGGCCCCCTCAAAGTCATCGAACCCGCCCCCGGCAGCTACGTCAAATTCCGCCTCGACGCCCAGAAAAAATCCTGAGTCAATCCTGAATCCGACGCAAAACGCCCGCTGGCGAACCAGCGGGCGTTTTTTTGGGTTGCGGCTGTGTCTTCAGCGAATAAACGCCTGTGAGGTAGACCTTGTTGCCGCTCTTGTTAAAGGCCACGCAGATCGAGGGCGGCAGCCCGGATCGGTCGTCGTCGCGCAACCGGCGACGCTGCTCATGGCGACGACTTCCTCGATCCCACCTTGCCCTTCGGCGGCCACAAAATGTCCGGCATTGGCCGCGAAATGGGCGAAGCGGTCATCGAGCACTACACCGAACTGAAAACCGTGCTCATGCGCTATTGATCCTCTCCTCCAGCGCGCGCGGCGCGCCGGTTTTCGCAGGGGCGTCTGTTTGCAGACCGGGGGATGCGCCGGTATCCGTCAGATCGGGTGACAGCGACAACGCTTGACGATGTTCTGTCAGCCATCGTTTCACGACAATTTTCCCCGCTTGTCTTGCCCCATCGGGGGAAGTGCAGTAAGTTGGCCCGGCCCTGCTACCCGACCCGAACCGCCATGAACCCCCTCGATAACCAGGAAATGCTGCAAGCCCTGCGGCAGACTCTTACCAAAAAGCGCGTCCTGATCGTCGACCGCCATCCGCCAGCGCGTGATTCCCTGCGTCTGATGCTGGGCAGCATCGGCGTGACGGCTGTGCATGGCGCGGGCAGCGCGGCGGAGGTGGTGCGCCAGGCGAGAAGCCATCGTTTTGACATCATCCTCTCTGATTTCGTGCTCGACGATGACCGGGACGGCCAGCAACTGCTCGAAGAATTGCGCCATGCCCGCCTGATTCCGCTGGCGACGGTCTATATGATCGTCACCAGCGAGCGCAGTTTTTCCAATGTCGTGGCGCTGGCCGAACTGACGCCGGACGATTATCTGATCCGGCCCTTTACCGCCGAGCAGGTGCAGATCCGGCTGGTCAAGGCGATTTACAGGAAGCATGTGCTGCGCAAAATTTACGAGCAGATCGAGCGCGGCGCTTTGCAGGAAGCCATCGCCGCCTGCGATCAGGTGATGGAGAAGGAGCCGCAGTATCTGTACGACGCCCTGCGCTTCAAGGGCGAGCTGCTGCAAAGCCTGGGCCGCACCGACGAGGCCGAGGCGGTTTATCGCCAGGCGCTCGAAGGCCGCGCCGCGCCGTGGGCCAAGATGGGGCTGGCCGCCGTGCTGCGCGACCGTGGGGCGCTCGACGAGGCCAAAGAACTGGCCGAGGAGGTGTTGCAGGAAACGCCCAATTTACTTTCCGCCTACGATTTTCTTTCGACCGTGCATGAAGCCCGTGGCGATCTCACCGCCGCCCAGGAAATGCTCGAAAAAGGGGCCAAGGCGTCGCCGCACAACAGTATGCGCCAGCGCCAGATGGGCGATGTCGCCGCCCGCAACAACGATCTTCTGGCGGCGGAAAAGGCTTACAGCAAGGCGCTGGCGCGGAGCAAAGGCTCCAGCCTGTGCGCCATCGACGATTTCGCCAATCTCTCGCGGGTGCTGGTCGAGCGCGGCGATCTGGCCGCTTCGCGCAAGCTGATTGCCGATATGAAGCGCGAGCGGCGCGGTGACAAACAGGCCGAACTCGCCTCGCTGGTTGCCGAATCGCTCTGCCTGACGGCGGAAGGCGCGCCCGCCAAAGCCAAAGATCTGGTCAAACTGGCGCTCGAATTGCAGCAGGAAATCGAAAAAGAGGCCGATCCCTGGCGGCAGCCGCCGTCGACGCGGCTGGCCGTCGATCTGGCCGAAGCCTGTTACGCCACAGGCGAGACGGAGGCTGGCAACCGGCTGATGCACCAGGCGGCGGTGGAAAATCACGAAGACAAGCATCTGCTCGGCCAGATCAACCGGGCCTTTGAGAAAACCGGCCAGCCCGACGCTGGCAAGGCTCTGCTCGAAAAAGTCAGCCGCGAGATTATCGAACTCAACAATCGCGGCGTTCTGGCGGCGCGCGACGGCGATTTGGCGGGGTCGGTGCAAATGCTCATTGAAACTGCGGAAAAGGTGCCCAATCTGCAATTTCTGGTCAACGCCGCCAAAGCCATCTACACGCTGCTGGATCGCAACGGCTGGGATGAGAAGCTGGCGGCGCGCGCCTACGACTACCTGATGCGCGCCCGGCAAAAAGACCGCAAAAGTCCGCGCGTCGTCTCGGCGCTCGAACTGTATGGGGCCGTCGCCAAAAAATATGACATTCCTGTCGACCAGCCGGACTCCCGCCCGGTAACATCCTGAAACCGATTGCCACGCGCCGCCGCTAGCCCGCTGGCGCAGGTGGTGCGTTAATCGGGCTGGTCGCCAGCAAACAACTTGCCGCTGGCGGTTCGGCCATTTCACGGGAGTTGATCATGTCCAGCTTGTTTCGTCTGACCGGCAGCCTGCTCTTTGCCCTCTTTCTCGCCGCGCCGCTCGCGGCTCTGGCTGAAGACGACGCCGATGACCCGCCGGGCCGCGTTGGCCGTCTCGCCGTCATCGAGGGCGATGTCAGTTTTCGCCTCGACCGCGACGCCGCCGCCGAAGAGGCGACGCGCAACTGGCCGTTGAGCAGCGGCGCGGTGCTCGAAACCGGCAGCCGCAGCCGGGCCGAAGCCTGGATCGACGCCACCGCGCTGCGTCTGGACGAAGACAGCCGTCTCGAATTTGCCGTCATCGACGACCGCGAAGCGCGGCTCGACCTGAACGGCGGTCGCCTCGCCATCAGCATCATGGATGGCGCGCAGGCGAGCGATCTGTTCCTGCGTCTGCCCGACGGCCAGGTGCGTTTTGCCGCCGCTGGCCGCTACCGCCTCGAAGCCGGGCGCGACCGCAGCGCCGTCACCGTCTTTGCCGGTCACGCCAGCATCTGGCAGAACGGCAGCCAGAGCCAGGTGACCGCTGGCAAACGCGCCACCCTCTTTGCCGACGGCAATCTCGTCATCAGCGACGCTGGTCGCCCGGACGACTTCGACCACTGGGTCGCCGAGCGCGAAAACGCCACCCTCGCCAGCGCCACCAGCCGCAATGTCTCGTCTTACATGACCGGCTATCAGGATCTCGACGCCTACGGCGACTGGAGCAACAACGCCGATTACGGCGCCGTCTGGACGCCGCGCGCCGTCGCCACTGACTGGGCGCCCTACCGCTTTGGCCGCTGGGCCTGGATCGCGCCCTGGGGCTGGACCTGGATCGACGCCGCGCCGTGGGGCTTCGCCCCCTTCCACTATGGCCGCTGGGTCATGCTTCGCGGGCGCTGGGCGTGGACGCCGGGGCAACGCGCCATTCGCCCGGTCTATGCGCCGGCGCTCGTCGCCTGGATTGGCAACCCCGGCTGGAGCGTCACCTTCGGCTTTGGCGCAGCGCCCGCCGTCGGCTGGTTCCCGCTCGCCCCGCGTGAAGTCTATGTGCCGCGTTACCGTTACAGCCCGACTTATGTCCGCCGCATGAACAGCGTCCATATCCGCGACACGGCGCTGATCGACCGCGCTGCTCGCAGTGGCGGGCCAGCCAATTTCATCTACCGCGACAATCCAAAGGCAGCCACCGTCGTTCCCGCCGACCGGATGCGTCTGGGCCAGGCCATCGGCAGCCGCGATTTTCAGCGTGTCGATAGCCGCCAATTGCAGCGCGCGCCATCGAGCGCCACCCGCGACTGGCTGACGCCGGAACCCCGCCGGGGCGGCGCTGACGCCCGACCAGGATCGGCGGCCATGCCCCGCGAAGCCGCGCCGTCGATGCGCCCGGCAACGGAAGGGCAAGGGCCGCGCCGTGACGATGCCCGGCCAGCAATGCCTGCTTTTGGCGAAACCGGCAATCGCCGCGAGGCGCAACCCATGACCTTGCCATCGCGCCAGCCGGATTCAATCGCGCCGCGCGAAAGCGCCAGTGGCCGGGATATGCCGCGCAACGATTCCGCGCCGCCGCCGCGCCGTATCGAAACCGCGCCAGCGCCAGCAACGACGCCGACGCAACCGACGCGCAGCGCCCCGCTGCCGCGCGATGAAGGCTTCAACCGCCAGACAGCGCCGATGCTGGCTCCAGGCGCTTCGTCCGATCAAGCGCCATCGCGTTTCGACAGGCGCAACGA
>JAITWU010000131.1 GCA_031285115.1 Azonexus sp.
GCGTCGAAGCCGCAACCGCCGCTGACGACAGCGCCATCGAAAGCTACAACGAGACGGTGATTCACGCCCTGCAACAGGTTGCCGATCAACTCCTGCTGCTGCAATCGGGCGCGGCGCAAAGCGAGAAGGCCAAAGAAGCCGTGCGCGCCGCCGAAGAAGCCCACAGGCTGGCCGAAGCCGGTTATCGCGCCGGGCTGGAGAATTATCAGCAGGTGCTCGAAGCGCAAGCCGCGCTGCTCCAGCAACAGGAGTTCGCCGCCCGCGCCCAGGCCGAATGGCAGGACGCCCACGCCGGTTTGATGCGGGCGTTGGGTGGCGGCGTCAAGCCCGCGCCCGGCCCGGCGACGGAAGCGCCGCCGTGATCGCCCTGCCGCTGCCGCGCTTTGACAAACGGCTGTTGATCGCCGCCGGGAAAGACTGGCTGCGCACCGATGGCGCCTTGATCGTCTATATCCTCAAAGTCCTGCTCGCCTGCCTGCTGGCCCTTGGGGTATCACTGTTCATGCAGCTCGATCAGCCGCGCACGGCGATGATTACCGTCTTTGTCGTGATGCAGAACAGTTCCGGCCTGGTCTTCGCCAAGAGTTTTTACCGGCTGTTGGGGACGCTGGTCGGCGTTCTCATGTCCTTTACGCTGGTTGCCCTGTTCGCCCAGGAGCGCGAGTTGTTCATGGTCTGCATGGCGGTGTGGATCGGCATGTGCACGGCGGGTTCGCAGATTTTCCGCAATTTTCAGTCCTATGCTTTTGTCCTGGCCGGTTACACGCTTTGTATCGTTGGCCTGCCCGCCACGCTGCATCCCGAACTGACTTTCGACATCGCCGTTTCGCGCGTCACAGAGCTTTTCATCGGCCTGATGTGCGCCGCCCTGGTCAGCGACCTGATTTTTCCGCAACGCATGTGGGACACCATGCTGGCTTCGGTGCGGCGGCGGTTCAGCGATTTTTCCGACGTGCTGCGCGCCGTCAAATTCGCCCCGACCGAATTGCGCACTGCCCAACCGGCGCTGTTGCGCTTCATCGGCGACATTTTCAGTCTCGAATCCTTCCGCCAGTCGGCGATTCTCGAAAACGACGATTCACGCGCCTACCGGCTCACGCTGGGGCGGCTCAATGTCGAATTTCTCGAAGCCTCGACCAGTTTTCACGCCTTTGCCCAACAAATCCGCCGCTTCAAGCGCGGCGGCCAGCCGCTGATTGCCGCCGCCCTGCTCGACCTCTATCAACCCCTGCGCGAAGCCGTGGCGCTGGATGGGCAGAGCGCCCGCACGGAAGACGAGGCCGTCGCCGTGACCCACCGCATGGCCGCTTTTCGCAGCGATTTCGCCGACCGCGCCGCCAGCGCCCGCCAGCAGTTGCCGCCGCAATCGAGCGAAGCCGACCGCCTCGGCTTTGACACCGGCGTCGCCCTCCTGCGCCGTCTTGCCGACGAACTGGGCGTGTACGCCGGAACCTACGCTTCGCTGGCCGGGACGCGCCAGACGGTGGAAAAAAATGTGCTGACCAGCGCCCCGCCGCGCTTCAAAATGTATTTCGACCCGCTCGCCGTGGCGCTGGCCGGGCTGCGCGGCGCGCTGGCGCTCGGTCTTCTCGTCTGGCTGTGGATCGCCACCGACTGGCCGGCCGCCCTCGAAGCCATCACGCTCGGCACCGTCGCCAGCACCCTTTTTGCCTCCAACCCGTCGCCGACGCGCACCGTCCGCTATTTCACCTATGGCGCCCTGCTCGGCACGGCGCTCGGCTGGCTGGTCAATTTCGTCATCCTGCCGCACGCCCAGGGCTTCGAGATGCTGGCCCTGGCGGTGACGCCGGGCATCGTGCTGGCGGCCTGGCTGACCACGCGCGGCCCCTATTCGACCATCGGTTCGGCAACGTACATTATTTTTTTGTCGCACCTCGGCTTCAACGGCGCCTACAACGCCAATCCGGAAGCCTTCATCAATTCCTCCATCGCCGCCTTCGTCGGCGTTTCGCTGGCGGGCGCGCTGTTTGCGCTGATTGATCTGGGCGGCAGCAACTGGCTGCGCCGCCGCACCGCCCGGGCGCTTCGCCTGCTGGTCGTCTCGGCCTGCCAGGATAGCCTCGCGCTGCGCCGCATCAGGCTCGAAAGCAGCGCCCGCGACATCGTTCAACGCACCGGCAGCGCCAACCGGCTGGCCGATCCGATGGATCGTCTGGTCGTCGAATGGCTGTTGTCGACGCTGGAAATCGGCAACGCCGTGATTCTGCTGCGCCAGCAGATGCCGGAAATCAACGAAACCCAGCCCCGCCAAGCCCTCGCCACGGCGCTCCAAGCCATCGCCCGGCTCTACCGGACGCCCGCGCCCGCCCACCGCGCCGCCGTCCTCGCCGCCATCGACGAAGCCAGCGGCCAACTGAGCGCCATCGCCACGCCCAACGCCGCCCGGCAGGAACTGTTGACCACCCTCTATTTCATCCGCAGCGCCTTGCTCGACGAAGATTCCGTCCTGATCGCCGACGCCCTGCCCGCCGGAGCCAGCGCATGAGCTTCGCGCCGCTCGAAGTCGCCATCGCCGATGCGCTCTTGCCGGGGCTGGCGGTCGCCTTTCTCGCCGCAGTCGGCGTCATGCTGTTGCTCGACCGCATTCTCGTCCGCCTCAACGTCTATCGCCATGTCTGGTATCCGGCGCTCTTCCGGCTGGCCATCTTCACCCTCTTGTTCGCCGCCTTCGGACTGATGATTTATTGAGATAAAACAATTGGATACGAAAAAATACAGCAAGCAGATTTTCAAAGTGGCGATCACCCTGACCCTGACCGCCATCGCCATCGTCCTCGTCAGCCTGCTCTGGCAGCATTACATGGACGCGCCGTGGACGCGCGACGGGCGGGTGCGCGCCGATGTCGTCAACGTCGCCGCCGATGTCGCCGGGCAGGTGACTGAAGTCGCGGTGCGCGACAACCAGTTCGTGCAGCAGGGCGACGTTCTGTTCCGCATCGACGACGCCCGCTATCGCCACGCCCTGGCCGAAGCGGAGGCGCGGGTCGAGCAGAGCAAACTGGCGCTCGACATGAAACGCGCCCAGGCCGCGCGCCGCGCGAGGCTCGACGATCAAGTCATATCGCAGGAAAAACGCGAAGATTCCGGCGCCATCGCCGCCGTCGCCCGGGCCGAACACGCCGCCGCCCTGGCCGCGCTGGAACAGGCCAAACTCAATCTCGAACGCACCGTAGTGCGCTCGCCGGTCACCGGCTGGATCGCCAACCTGCTGGTGCGCCCCGGCGATTTCGCCCAGGTTGGCGCCGCCCGGCTCGCCGTCATCGACCAGCACTCCTTCTGGGTCTATGGCTATTTTGAAGAAAACAAACTGCGCTACATCAAGGTTGGCGACGCCGCCGAAATCCACCTCCTCGGCGCCGACCGTATGCTGACCGGCCACATCGAAAGCATCGCCCGCGGCATCGCCGACCGCGACAACCCGACCGATGTCCGCCTCCTCGCCAATGTGAACCCCAATTTCAGTTGGGTCCGCCTCGCCCAACGGGTGCCAGTGCGGATTCAACTCGACGCCATCCCCGACGACCTGACCCTGGTGGCGGGAATGACGTGCACGGTGGTGGTCAAGCCGGAAAAGCGCAAAGATTGAACGTCAGCCCCCTCGGCGCTTCATCCCTCCCCGAGATTCACCCTGCATGGGTTGGGAAAATGACCGAGGGCTGACGCCGACGAGGCCAGGGCCAGAGCATCAAATTCCCTGTCATTTCAACGCAGTGTTGAGAACTTGCCCGTAAATA
>JAITWU010000139.1 GCA_031285115.1 Azonexus sp.
GGCGTCGATTTCGCGCCACTCGACCGATGGCAGCCAATCGACGCCAGCGAGATTGATACGCCGGGGCCGCTGGCCGACCATGCCAACCCTTACGCCAGCGAAGTAACCGCCGCCTGCGCGAGCCAAACCGCCAACCAGCCGCCACAGGATCACCATACCCATCGCCCCAACCCCGTTTCCGCAAGGGGCGAGGGGCTTTTGTCGCAACCTTTGACGAGGATGGAACGCCAAGCTCAACAAAGCCAAAAACGCGCCCAAACCGTCATCCGCCTGCCTGCCTACGAAGAGGTACGCGACGATCCGGCACTCTACGCCCACGCTTCGCGCACCCTTCACCTCGAATCCAATCCCGGCAACGCCCGCGCCCTGCGCCAGCGGCATGGCGAGCGCGATGTCTGGCTCAATCCGCCGCCGCTGCCGCTTGCCACCGAGGAACTCGACCGCATTTACGAACTGCCCTACGCCCGCCAGCCGCATCCCGGCTATGGCGAAGCGAAAATCCCGGCCTGGGAGATGATCCGTTTTTCAGTCAATATCATGCGCGGCTGCTTCGGCGGCTGCACCTTCTGCTCCATCACCGAGCACGAAGGGCGCATCATCCAGAGCCGCTCGGAAGATTCGGTGATCCGCGAAATCGAGGAAATGCGCGACAAAACGCCGGGTTTCACCGGCATCGTCTCCGATTTGGGCGGGCCGACGGCCAATATGTACCACCTCAAATGTCAGGACGAGAAGATCGAAGCCGCCTGCCGCCGTCTCTCCTGCGTTTACCCGGATATTTGCGAAAACATGGGTACTGACCACGGGCCGCTCATTGCGCTTTATCGCCGGGCGCGCTCGCTCAAGGGCGTCAAAAAAGTGCTGATCGGCTCCGGCCTGCGTTACGACCTCGCCGTCCGCTCGCCGGAATACATCAAGGAACTGGTCAGCCACCACGTCGGCGGCTACCTCAAAATCGCCCCTGAACACACCGAAGAAACCGTGCTCGCCAAAATGATGAAGCCCGGCATCGGCGCTTACGAACGCTTCAAGCAACTGTTCGACCGCTTTTCACGCGAGGCGGGCAAGGAGCAATACCTGATTCCCTACTTCATCGCCGCCCACCCCGGCAGCAGCGATGAAGCCATGCTTAATCTCGCCCTGTGGCTCAAAAAAAACAACTTCCGGCTCGATCAGGTGCAAACCTTTCTGCCGACGCCGATGGCGCTGGCAACCACCATGTACCACAGCGCGCGGAACCCGCTCAAAAAACTGCGCCGGGAAGGCGGGGAAGTTGTCGAAGTCGTGCGCAATGGCCGCCAGCGCAAACTGCAAAAAGCCTTTCTCCGCTACCACGACCCGGAAAACTGGCCGCTCCTGCGCGAAGCCTTGAAAGAAATGGGCCGCGCCGATTTGATCGGCAATGGCAAAAAACAACTCTTTCCCGCCTGGCAACCGGCGGGGACGGGACTTAAAACGGCGGCGAAAAAAACGCCGCCACTCGCTAAAAAACCGCTGCCGGGCCACCCGGCGGCGGGTTTGCGACAAGCCAGCACCAGACAGCGCGGGTTGCGCAAGATTTTTTCGCGATGAAATGACTAAAGCGAGGGAGATTGACATGAAAACCAAAGTCATTTTATTAACCGGCCTGTGCGCCTTGTTTTCCGGCGTGGCGGCAGCTCAGGAAGTGGGCGATATGAAGCCCGGCCTGTGGGAAGTGCGGGCGCTAACAATGATCGAGGACGGGCAGGATATGATGCCACTGGCGATGAAGGCGGCACAGGAAAGGATGGAGCATATAGCGCAGATGTCGCCTGAGAATCGTAAAGAATTGGAAGCGAGTTTGGAGGTTCAAGGAAGGGACCCATCGGGCGATCAGACGGTAAGGCACCACTGTGTCAGCCCTGAGATGGCGAAAAACGCTTCGTTTTTCCTAATACAACGCCCGGCAGAGGTTGATTGCTCGCCGTCAAAAATCAACAAAGACGGCAACCGCACAATGTTTGATATCTCGTGTCCACTGGCCGGGATGCAGGGCACAATACACTCGAAGGGCGAAACTGTAATGGCAAGTGAGCAAGGGCGCGGCAAAATCGAAGTTGTGATGACGAAAAACGGTGTCAGGCACACCATGCAGGCGGAAGTCGAGATGAAATTTCTTGCTAGCGATTGCCGCAGTCTGGAGCCATTGGATCAACGCATGAAAAAGTAAACTGCGCCCGACAGAACGCCCCGCGCAAATGATTTTCACGATGAACCACCAACGCAAAGGAGATTAGCATGAAGACGCAAACCATTCTGTTCACCGGCCTCTGCGCCGCCGTGCTGGCCGGAACCGCGCAGGCTGATGGCGCGGGCAGCATGAAACCGGGTCTGTGGGAAACGCGCATCCTGAAAATGACGATGAACGGGCAGGACATGCTGCCGCAGATGAAAGCAGCGCAAGAGACCATGCGCAAGCAGATGGCGCAAATGCCGCCGGAGCAGCGCAAGAAAATGGAAGCGATGCAGGCCGGGCAAGGAGGCGATCCGACCGTGCAACGCATGTGCATCAGCGCCGAGATGGCGAAAAATGACCCGACGCTGATGCAGCGTCCGCCGGGGGCTGATTGCGCACCGCCCAAAATCAGCCGCGACGGCAACCGCATGGCGTTTGAAATGTCGTGCAAACAGGGCGGCGGCACGGTATCGACCAAGGGCGAGAGCGTCACGACGGGCGACCAGATCAATACCAAGGCGGAAACGCTGACGACAATGGCAGGT
>JAITWU010000141.1 GCA_031285115.1 Azonexus sp.
GAATTGATGATGAAATTGCGCGCCATCTCCAGTTCCTGCGGATTGGGCGAGGCGGGCAGGGGGCGGAAGGCGGTGATCGACGGTAGCCCTTCGGGCGGTATCGGTTGCAACGGAGCGTCAGGTTGTTGGCGTAGTCCGGCGACGGCGATGTAGCCTTCTTCCTCAAGCAACCCCAGGGTGTGTTGCAGATCTTCGTTCTGCAACATTTCGCGCAATTCGGCAACGTTGCGCTTGCCGTCGACCATGATCAGGACGCGCCGCTGGCGCGGCGTCAATTGGCTGGGGCGAGTGGCGATCTCTTTGTGCCCCTTGGCGGTTTTGGCGAATATCACGCCCATTTTTGTCTCCGTTAGTTGTATTTATTGCAATTCATTTACGATATTGCTACGGAGTATTGTACCCAAAAAGAATACCCAAAATGAAAAAACCCGCCATTGGCGGGTTCTCATTGGGCATACAGGTTGGCGCAGTTCAGGCGACGGCTTGCACGGGAATTTTGTGGCCGCGGCGAACGATGTGGTTTTTGCTGTCGACGTAGATCAGATCCGGCTCATGCTTGGCTAGTTCGACCTCGTTGTAGACGGCGAAGGTGGCGATGATGAGGATGTCGCCGGGCGCCGCGCGGCGGGCCGCTGAACCGTTGACCGAAATGGCGCCCGAGCCGCGTTCGGCGCGGATGGCGTAGGTGGTGAAACGCTCGCCGTTATTGACATTCCAGATGTCGATCTGTTCGTATTCGCGGATATTGGCGGCATCGAGCAGGTCTTCGTCGATGGCGCAGGAACCTTCGTAATGCAGGTCGGCGTGGGTGGTGGTGACGCGGTGCAGCTTGGATTTGAGCATTGTTCTCTGCATGGCTTGATCCATCCAGATGGTTGGGGAGGCGAATTGTAACGGTACTGTAACCCCTGTCAACGCTACGAAAAGCAGGGCAATCGCATGAATGACGCAGGGGCGGCATTCTGCCGCCAGCGGGCGACTAAAAGTCGCCCCTACAACCCCCTTTTTCTCCCTCATGGGCTTTTTGCAGCGGATAAAAACGGTTGCTTTGTTGTCCAAAAGCATTCATGCGATTGCCCTGCCACGAAAAGCGACTTTACAGGGGCATCAGATCTCGATGTTATCAATGAGCCGCGTGTTGCCAAGGCGGCTGGCGGCCAGCGCCACCAAAGGCGCATTCATTACTTTAGGCGTCGTCAGATCCGACTGTTGTCGCACTGCAACATAATCCGTTTGCCAGCCGTTGGCGGCGAGTTCAGCGCAGGCTGTCGCCTCCAGCGCGGCGTAGTCGGAAGCACCGCTGCGGATGGCCTCGCGGATGCCGGTCAGCAGCCGGTAAAGACGCGGCGCTTCGGCGCGCTCGGCGGCGCTCAAGTAGCCGTTGCGCGAGGAAAGCGCCAGACCATCATCAGCCCGCACCGTTTCGCCGCCGATGATGTCAATCGGCAGGGCCAATTGCCGGGCCATGTTGCGGATAACCATCAATTGCTGGTAATCCTTTTTGCCGAACAACGCCGCCTGCGGCTGGACGCAGTTGAACAGCTTGGCGACGACGGTGGCGACGCCGCGAAAGTGGCCGGGGCGAAATTCGCCGTCGAGCATATTCTGGATGGCGGGCGGCTCGATGAAATATTCCTGCGGCTCCGGGTAAAGATCGGCCTCGGTCGGCGCGAACAGGACGTTTACGCCCGCCGCCGTGAGTTTGTCGCAATCGGCCTGAAAGGTGCGCGGGTATTGATCGAAATCCTCATGCGGGCCGAATTGCAGGCGATTGACAAAAACGCTGGCAACCACGATGTCACCGTGAGCGCGGGCCTGTTCCATGAGGCTGATGTGACCGGCGTGGAGATTGCCCATGGTCGGCACGAAAACGACGCGGCCCGCATTTTTGAGAGCGGTACGCAGGGCGGGGATGGTGGAATGGAGGTGCATTTCAGAGTGCGGAGTTCAGTTGAAAAAGCGGGAATGGCGATGTTTCTGAGAATTGGCCACAAATTGCGACCCGTTGGGTGAACTTGCTGCCACGCTTCGTGGTTTTCCTTCTACATTGCTAACGCCTTGTTATAAACAAAGCGACAGACACCAGCGAAACAGCGCATCAGGTGCTGTTGTTCGCCATTGGGCCGAAGTTGAAATTTGAAGGCTTGCAGTCGTTGCATTGGGTAATCATACCTTTGGCCGGTGAGCTGTCCAAACGGGCGTGGCGATTACGCCCGTGGCGGCGAGGTGGCATCAGGCCGTCGGTCAAGGATCAAATGAGCTAGAATGAGCGTATCAATTATCCGTGAGCAATCAATCTATGGAACTCATCTCGCCGCATGAAATCGCTGCGGTCATGAAGCTCGATGCGCCGCAAGGTTTTTCAACCGCTGATCTGGAGCAGCTTGTGAGTCGCGGTCTGCCGAAAGGCGCGCTGGATACCAGTCTTAAATGTTTCAGTCACGATGCGGGTGTGGTGCGCGCTTTACGCAATACGATCATTGCGCCAGCCACTTACAAGCGCCGCAATCGTTTTCTCAATGCCGCCGAATCGACTGGTGTTGTCAGGCTGGCACGGGTTTACGCGATGACCAAACATGTCTGGGATGACGAGGAAGATGCCCGCGTCTTTCTGCATACCCGGCACCCCTTGCTGGAAGGCCGCAGGCCGATTGATGTGGCGACGACCGAACTGGGCGCGCGCCGGGTTGAGGAACTGCTCGCCAAACTTTACTTCGGGTTGCCCGGCTGATGCGGTTGTTCCGTATCGGCGACACCCGGCATCCGCTATGGAGCGGGCAGGGCGCGGCAATTTTTGGCGACCGCTGGAACAGTCCGGGCCTGCCTGTCATCTACTGCGCCCGGACTCAGGCGGGGGCGATGCTGGAGGTGCTTGTTCATGCCAATATCGGCCATGTGCCGAAGCATCACGGACTGGTGATTGTTGATTTACCGGCTGATAGCCGCATCGAGCGCCGCCCTGCCGAGACCTTGCCGCAAGGGTGGGATGGCGATGACCTGACGATTCCCCGCGCCTTTGGCGACCAATGGATTCGGGAACAACGCAGCCTGATTCTGATGGTGCCTTCCGTCGTGTCGAAGCTCGATTTCAACGCCGTCGTCAATTGCAGCCATCCAGACTTCTCTTCGCTCAAGCCATCGGCGATCCAGTCTGTCGCCTGGGATCGGCGGTTGTGGGAGCAACGGGCGAACTAATCACGCCGCGTAAGTATGCTCCGCCCCCGGATAGCTGCCGTCCTTGACCGCCGCTACGGCGCGGCTGGCGGCATCGAAGATGCTGCCGCCGTCGGCCATGAAGTTCCTCACGAACCGGGCTTTTTTGCCGGGTGGGATGTCGAAGGCGTCGTGCAGCACCATGACCTGCCCGGAGCAATCCCGACCAGCGCCGATGCCGATGGTGATGATGGCGAGCGCCGCTGTCACTTCCGCCGCCAGCGTGGCGGGGATGGCTTCGAGGACGAGCATCGTCGCCCCCGCCTGTTGCAGGGTCAGCGCATCGTCTTTGAGGCGCTGGGCGGCGGCTTCGGTCTTGCCTTGCACTTTGTAGCCGCCGAGGACGTGCACCGACTGCGGCGTGAGGCCGAGATGGCCGCAGACCGGGATGCCGCGCCGGACGAGAAATTCGACGGTCGCCGCCATGTCGCGCCCGCCTTCGAGCTTGACCATTTGCGCACCAGCGGCCATCAGCGCGGCGGCGTTGCGAAAGGCTTGCGGCGGTGATTCCTGGTAGCTGCCGAAAGGCATGTCGGCAATGATCAAGGGCCGGTCGCTGCCGCGCTTGACGGCGGCGGTGTGATAGGCGATGTCGGCGACGGTGACCGGCAGCGTGCTGTCGTGGCCCTGAATGACGTTGCCGAGCGAATCGCCGATGAGCAGGGTGTCTACGCC
>JAITWU010000190.1 GCA_031285115.1 Azonexus sp.
GCCATGATTTCAGGGCGGTGCTCCAAGCGTACGGTATCACCAGTTCGATGAGCCGTCAGGGCAATTGCTGGGATAACGCGTGCAGTGAGACACTGTTCGGATCGCTGAAGGTGGAACGATTGCACGGGCGGTGCTTTAAAACCAGACGCGAGGCCAAGGACGAGGTGGTCGACTGGCTGCTCTGGTACAACCGTGTTCGGCTGCACTCAACTCTGGCTTACGTCAGCCCGATGCAGTTCGAACAGAACTGGCTTGCCACGCAACCAAGGCAGGCCAACTTATGAGCTCGGTTATGGGATACGGATTCTAGGGGCAAGGTCACTTTAACTTCTGCCGCCCCCCCTCCACCACCCCCTACGCGGGCGGTCCCCCACCCCAATCTGCGAATGGGGAGGATCTTCAAACCTTGGGCTTCTGTAACTGAAGCGTCCATCATCCAAGTGTCCGGTTATCTATTGTTGCGGCTATAGAACAAATATTCCAAAAAGTTCCATCAAGACGAAAATAAATAAACCAATTTCTATTTATGCAACTCATTATGTTTTTCAGATAGACTGCGATTTCGCAAACGCCCGCCCCCGGCGCGGCGGCGTTTTTTCACATCGGTGCCGCCAGTCAAAAAGAGAAGCCGCATGAAAACCGCGACAACAGAGCCATTTCCAATTACCCGCCTGACCCGTGGCGAGGTATTGTCAAAAATAAAACAACAGGTAAATCAACGGCTTACCCCCCCCCGCAATAGGAATCATTCCTGTTTCTGCGGCGTATTGTTGTGGCCCCGCTTGCCCGTCCTGAAACAGGCCGCGCCTTTGCCGCCCCGCAGGTAACGTCCATGCGAATCGCCGACGAAAACGGGATCGTGACCGACAAACGCAAACTGATGGCGTGGCTGGCGCTGCTCCTTGGCGCGGGTTTTATCGTCACCTCGTTCGCCAGTTATTCCGTCTCCCGCGACGCCATCCGCCAGTCGATCATCGCCAACGAACTGCCGCTGACCTCGAAAAACGTCTATCTGGAATTGCAAAAAGACCTGATGCAGCCGCTTTTGATCTCGTCGATGATGGCTAACCATGTTTCTCGCAACGACTGGATAGCGCAGAGCGAGAAACAGAGCGGACAGATCGGGCAATTTTTGCGCGAAGTAAGATCAAGCTACGGCGTCGCCACCAGTTTTTTCATCCCCGCAAAATCGCGGGTTTACTACAACGCCCACGGCGCGGCGCGGCGGCTCAGGCCGGACGCCCCCGGCGACGCCTGGTATTTCCGCGTCCGCGACATGCAGACGCCTTATGAGATCAACTTCGATTACGACCAGGATAACCACGATCTCCTGACCTTCTTCGCCAATTACCGGGTACTCGACGACAAGCGGAATTTCATCGGCGTGACCGGCGTCGGGCTGACGGTGGAGACGATCAAGGGGCTGATCGACGATTACCAGAAACGCTACGACCGCAAGGTTTATTTCACCAATACCCACGGCAGCGTCATCTTGTCCGGCAGCGATTCCGGGCTGGCTGGCAAGAACATCCGCGAGTTGACCGGCCTCGAAGCCGGGGCCGTCCATGCCCAGGTCTTGCGTGATGGATCTTTCCAGTACAGTCGGGATGACCGCCTCAATTTTCTCAGCGCCTGGTTCATTCCTGAATTGAACTGGTATCTGTTCGTCGAAAAAACCGACACCGAGGCGCTGCTGGCAACCCGCGAGACGTTCCGCGCCAATCTCATAATCAGTCTGGCCGTGACCGCGCTGGTGCTGCTCTTGACCCACATCGTCATCAGCCGCTACCAGCGCCGGCTGGAAGTCATGGCGACCACCGATTCGCTGACCGGCCTGCCCAACCGGCGAATGTTCGAGATGCTGATCAAGATCGCCATCAGCGGCGCAGAGCGGCGGCGGGAGTCGCTCGCGATCCTGCTGCTCGACATCGACCATTTCAAGTCCGTCAATGACCGTTATGGACATCTGGCCGGTGACAGCATCATTCGTGATGTTGGCGAAATTTCGCAACGCCTGCTGCGCGATTCCGACATTTTGTGCCGCTGGGGCGGCGAGGAATACGCCGCCATCCTCAAGGGCTGCGACCTCGACAATGCCCGGCTGCTGGCCGAAAAATTCTGCACAACGATCCGTCGCCACGATTTCCGCCACGGCGGAGAACCGATCACGCTGACAGTCAGTTGCGGCGTCGCCCAATACAACGCCAATGAGACGCCGGGCCAGTGGTTCTGGCGCGTCGACAGCGCGCTCTACGCGGCCAAGAAAACGGGGCGCAACCGGGTTTGCGCCGCCGCCTGAAAGCGCTCGCGCCTAACTTTTTTCCTTCTTTTCTTCCTTCGGCGAGCACAACAAACTCAAACCAACCGCGCCGAAGATGATGATGCCGACAATCGCCAGCGACCACTGGATCGGCAAATGAAACCACGGCGCAGCAAGCATCTTGCCGCCGATGAAAACGAGCACGATGGCAAGACCATACTTGAGCAGATAAAAGCGGTCGGCCATGTCGGCCAACAGAAAATACAAGGCGCGCAGGCCCATGATGGCGAAGATGTTGGAGGTAAAGACGATGAAGGGGTCAGTCGTCACGGCAAAAATGGCGGGAATGCTGTCGACTGCGAAAATCACGTCGCTGGCCTCGATCACGATCAGCACCAGCAACATCGGCGTCGCCCAGCGCACGCCGTCACGGACAATGAAAAAATGCTCGCCGTGGAACTCCGTCGTCATGCGCAAATGCCCGCGCAGCCAGCGTAATAGCGGGTTCTGGCTAAGATCGGGTTCATCGTCATCGACAATCAGCATCTTGATCCCGGTAAACACCAGAAAAGCGCCAAAAACGTAAAGCAGCCAGGTAAATTGCGAGACCAGCCAGACGCCGCCCAAAATCATCGCGGCGCGCATGACAATCGCCCCGAGCACGCCGTACAACAGCACCCGCCGCTGCAATTCCGGCGGCACCGCGAAATAGCCGAAAATCATCACAAAAACAAACATGTTATCGACCGAGAGCGACTGCTCGATCAGGTAACCGGCGAGAAATTCCAGCGTCTTGGTCTGCGCCACCGCCGCGCCCAGCGTATCGTTCAAATACCACCAGAGCAGCCCGGCAAAAGCCAGCGCCAGACACAGCCAGGCAATCACCCAAGCCAGCGCCTCCTTGACCTTGACCCGGTGCGCCTTGCGCCCGCCAAAAACGAACAGGTCGAGGGCGAGCATGAACAGAACAAAAACAATAAAACCCGCCCACATGGGCGCGGTGGCGAAACTGGCGACGGTATTGTGATTCATCGAAGGCGCGGCGGCATGGAAAACGAAGCGGCGATGGTATACGCAAAGTCGAACCGCTGCGGCGAAAAATGGCTTCGGAAAAAATGGAAGGAACGTCGCTCAGGCATCCGGCGGCTGGGGCGTCAGTTGCGCGCGCCAGACGGCGAGATCGGCCAGCGCCTGTTCGAGCGTCAGGCCCATCCTCTTCTCCCCTCGCCCGCTTGCGGGGTGAGGGCGGGGTTTCGCAAAGCACTGCTTTGCGCCGCCCGAACGGGTGAGCCATGCAGGGCGAACCCTCCAGGGGTCGGGGGTGAGGGCAAGCGGACAACAAGGCGTCTTTTACCTTTCCCGTCGCCCGACACCCTCACCCTCATTCCCGCTCCCGCAAGCGGGCGAGGGACGATCGAGCCTTGCCGGTTGTGACGGATGAGCTTCGTGCCACAGCCCGGCAAAATCGACTTTCATGGTTCGGCTATTTCATGAGACAGCGATAAAATTGATCGGCAAATAAACCGGCAAAAACAATTATTAAAACTTGATTTTTTTCTATATTTTTCAAATACTAGCAACCGGAAAATCAACCGGAAAATTCCTCTCCGTTAACAATGCCAGCCACCATCGAAGCCTACACGCAGCCCCACCAATTCGAGCCGCTGCTCCCGCAGTTTGGACTCGATGAGTTACGGGCGCGCAGTCGCGCCGTGGTCGGACAATCTCTGTCGCTTTGCGGCGCGGTTCATCCGGATACGATAGCCAGCCTGCGCGAGCTTGTCCGCGCCATGAATTCTTATTACTCGAACCGGATCGAGGGGCAGGGAACGCACCCCCTCAACATCGAACGCGCCCTGCATCACGATTTTTCCG
>JAITWU010000165.1 GCA_031285115.1 Azonexus sp.
GGCGGCGCGCGCCCTCACCCCCCCCCCCCCGCGGGGGGGCGCGGGGCCGGGGGTGCGGTAAAGCGGTTAAAAGAGGCGCCGCCGGTCACGTCCCCCTCACCCCAACCCCTCTCCCCCAAGGGGCGAGGGGCTTTTAGCGGTAGCCGGAAACGATTGTCGCCATCGAGCAAATGCCAAAAGCATTCATGCGATCACCCTGCGCCGGGCTGCGATAACCGGCGCTTGTCGCGGGCGGCGGCGTATAATCCAACGCTTTGAAATTTTCGCCGCAAATCAATGGCTCACGACGTCAAATCGCAGTTGACCACCCTCATTGCCCAGGCGCTGACCAGCGTTGCGCCGGGTTTTGCTGATCTGCCGATTCACCTTGAACGCCCGCGTGACCCGGCGCATGGTGATTTCGCCACCAATCTGGCAATGCAACTGGCCAAGGCGCTGAAAAAAAATCCGCGTGAAATCGCCGCTCTTTTGCTCGCCGAACTGCCGGTTTCGATCCTGGTGGCGAAGGCGGAAGTGGCGGGGGCGGGTTTCATCAATTTCACGCTCGACCCGCGCGCCAAAGTCGATGTCGTTCGCGCCGTGCTCACCGAAGGCGGGGATTATGGTCGCTCGCCTTTGGGCGGCGGGCAGTCAGTGCAGGTCGAGTTCGTTTCGGCCAACCCGACCGGGCCGCTGCATGTCGGGCATGGTCGGGGGGCGGCTTATGGCGCTTCGCTCGCCAACCTGCTGGCTTTTGCCGGTTGGGATGTGACCCGCGAGTATTACGTCAATGACGCCGGGCGGCAGATGGATATTCTCGGTCTCTCGACCTGGCTGCGCTATCTCGCGCTGCATGGCGTCACCCCGCCTTTTCCGCCGAACGCCTATCAGGGCGACTATGTGTGGGACATGGCCGAACAGTTGAAGGTCGCCCACGGCGACAAATACCGGCGCAGCGTCGAGGATGTGCTGGCCGGAACGCCCGGCCTGCCCGCCGCTGATCGCGCCGATGATGCGGCGAAAGAGCAGCGCGAACTGCATCTCGACGCCCTGATCGCCCGCGCCAAAGCCTTGCTCGGCCCGGATTGGGCTTATGTCCATCAACATGCGCTGACTGAGCAACTGGCCGATTGCCGCGACGATCTCGAACAATTCGGCGTCGCCTTCGATGTCTGGTTTTCCGAAAAGGCGCTTTACGACACGGGCCTCGTTGCCCGCTGCGTCGATCTTCTGGAGCAAAAAGGCCATCTCTACGAGCAGAACGGCGCTCGCTGGTTCCGCTCGACCGCCTTCGGCGACGAGAAAGATCGCGTCGTCCAGCGCGAAAACGGGCTGTACACCTATTTCGCTTCCGACATCGCCTACCACCTCAACAAGTTTGAGCGCGGTTTTGCGCGGATCATCAATATCTGGGGGGCTGATCACCACGGTTACATTCCGCGCGTCAGCGGCGCGGTCAAGGCGCTCGATCTCGATGCCGAGCGGCTGCAAGTGGCGCTGGTGCAATTTGCCGTGCTCTACCGCAATGGTCAGAAGGCGTCGATGTCCACCCGTTCCGGCGAGTTCGTCACCCTGCGCCAGTTGCGCGGCGAGGTCGGCAACGACGCCTGCCGCTTTTTCTACATTCTGCGCAAATCCGACCAGCACCTCGATTTCGATCTCGACCTCGCCAAGAGCCAGAGCAACGAAAACCCGGTCTATTACATCCAGTACGCCCACGCCCGCATCTGCTCGGTGTTGAATCAGTGGCCGGGCGATCTGGCGGCGCTCGCTGAAACCGCTTTGAGCGGCCTCACCCATCCGCGTGAACTGGCGCTGGCCAATCAGTTGAGCGAGTTCCGCGAAGTCGTCGAAAACGCCGCCCGCGACCTCGCGCCGCACCTGATCGCTTTTTACCTCAAAGACCTGGCCGGGGAATTCCACGGCTGGTATAACGCCGAGCGGATGCTGGTCGACGACGCCGCCCTGCGCGACGCCCGCGTGGCGCTGGCTCTGGCCGTGCGGCAGGTAATCCGCAACGGTCTCGCCATCCTCGGCGTCAGTTGCCCCGAATCCATGTAAGAAAGTTGCCATGAGCCGTCATCTCAAAACCGCCAAACCCCGCTCGCCACAAAAGAAATCCGGCGGCGGCACGCTGGTCGGCATGTTCATCGGCCTCGTCCTCGGCGTTGCCATTGCCGCGGGCGTCGTCTGGTACATGAACAATTCGCCGGTGCCCTTCGCCAACAAGACGACAACCAACGGCGCACCCGCGCCCGCCACGGGCGAGCCGGTGGCGCTGCCCGGTAAACCCGGCGACCCGCCGCCGGAAAAACGCTTCCAGTTCTATGACATCCTGCCCGGTAAAACCGAGGCCGTGCCCGACCCGGCTGCCCGCCCGCCGGAAGTAAAGCCGGATGAGAAAAAGGATGAAAAGAAGGATGAAAAAAAGGACGAGGGCAAGAAGGAAGAAGTGAAAAAAGATGAATCGAAGGAGAGCAAAGTGCCGCTCTTCCTCCAGGCCGGTTCTTTCAGCACGGCGCAGGATGCCGACAACCAGAAAGCCAAACTGGCGTTTATGGGTATTGAGGCCGCCGTGCAGCAGGTGATGATTCAGGAGCGGACGCTGTATCGTGTCCGCATTGGCCCCTACACGAAAATTGACGAGTTGAACAAAGTCCGGGCGGAGCTTGCCAAATCCGGCATTGAAGCCCAATTAGCCAAATAAAAGGAGACCACCATGCCATTTGACCGCCGCCGTTTTATCCATGCCCTGAGCGGTATCGCTGTCAGCTTCGCCCTCGCCTTGCCAGCGCAGGCGCAGACCGTCGGCAAGGATTACACGTTGATTTCGCCGCCGCAGCCGACGGAAAATCCGGCCAAGGTTGAAGTGCTCGAATTTTTCAGCTATGGCTGTTCGCACTGCGCCGAATTTTATCCGCTCCTGAGCGCCTGGGCGGCCAAACAGAAGCCGGATGTCGTCATCAAAAAAACGCCGGTCAGTTTTGGCCGCGCCGCCTGGGCCAATATCGCCAAGCTCTACTACACGCTGGAAGTCACCGGCGATCTCGCCCGCCTCGACGGCGAAGCCTTCCGCGCCATCCACGGGCAGAAGGTCAATCTGTTTGAAGAACGCGCCGCTACCGAGTGGGCAGTCAAAAACGGCGTCGACCAGAAAAAATTTACCGAGGCTTTCAACTCCTTCGGCATCAACAGCAAGGTCCGCCGTGGCGACCAACTGCAACAAGCGTACAAGGTCGATGGCGTACCGGCCTTGGTCATTGACGGCAAGTACATGGCTGGCGGCGAGAATTTTGAGCAAATGCTGGCCAATGCCGATAAGCTGATCGCCAAGGCGCGCGCCGAAAAGCCGGTCAAATAATTGAATTTGAAGGTTTTTATCACCGGCGCTTCGTCCGGCATCGGCGCGGCGCTGGCTGTTTACTATGCTGGACGGGGCGCCACGCTCGGCCTCACGGCGCGGCGCGGTGAGGCGCTCTCAAGTTTGAATGCCCGGCTGGGCGGCCAGCACGCCTGTTATCCGCTCGATGTCACCGACGCCCCGGCGCTGCGCGAGGCCGCCGCCGACTTCATCGCCCGCTTCGGCGCGCCGGATATTGTCATCGCCAATGCCGGGATTTCGGTCGGCACCTTGACCGAACAGCAAGAAGACATCGAGGTCATCCGCCGCGTCATGGAGGTGAACGTCGTCGGCCTCGCCGCCACCTTCGCCCCCTTTATCGCCGCCATGCAAACCGCTGGCGGCGAGCGGCGTCTCGTGGGGATTGCCTCGGTGGCAGGCATTCGCGGCCTGCCGGGAGCGGGCGCTTACTCGGCGTCGAAAGCCGCCGCCATCGCCTACCTTGAAAGCCTGCGTCTGGAA
>JAITWU010000182.1 GCA_031285115.1 Azonexus sp.
CCCTCCACCACGCTGCGCGTGGTCCCCCTCCCCATTGGCTGCGCCAATAGGGAGGATCGAAAACCACGGTAGCTCCAAGATCCTCCCCGTTGCGAAGCAATGGGGAGGGGGACCATGCGAAGCATGGTGGAGGGGTAGGCGAGCGCGAAGTCATGGTTGGCTTATTTACTGGCAAGTTCTCAGCACTGCCTTGAAATGACAGGAAACTTGATGTTCTGGCCCTGATAGATATTTTGTTGCCGGGCCAATACCAGCGCCGTTGCGCTAAGATGGCGTCCTGACCATCGTCTGACTGGCCCCTTTTCCTTGCTCCGCTTCATTCTCCTCTTTCTCCCGCTGTCGGCGGTCGCTGCCGAAGCCGCACCGCCCGGCGTCTCGGTTGGCACCTATGTGCAGGCGGCTTTGGCCCTCTTGTTGATCGTCTCTCTCCTCGCCGGGGCCGCCTGGCTGGCGCGCAAGGTCAGTGGCGGCAAGGGCTTCGGCCAGGGCGGGATGCGCGTTGTCGGCGGCGTCGCCCTCGGGCCGCGTGAGCGCATCGTGCTGGTTGAAGTTGGCGAACAATGGCTGGTGATCGGTATCGTTCCCGGCCATATTCGCACCTTGCACCGTTTACCCAAGGGCGAACTGCCTGCTGGCGACGCGCTCGGCCAGCCTGCCTTCGCGCAATGGCTGCACAACATCAAACAGCGGCAGACGCCGACATGAAGAAGCGCCTGCTCACCTTCTTCGCCCTGCTGCTGCCCGCCGCTGTGGCGCTGGCGCAGACCGGCGGCCTGCCAGCCATCACCAGTACGCCCGCCGCTGGCGGCGGCACGACGTATTCGCTGACCATCCAGACGCTCCTCTTGCTCACGGCGATGACTTTCATCCCGGCCATGATCCTGATGATGACCAGCTTCACGCGGATCGTCATTGTTCTGGCCTTGCTGCGTCAGGCAATCGGCACCCAGACTTCGCCGCCCAATCAGGTCATCATCGGTTTGTCGCTGTTTTTGACTTTTTTCGTCATGAGTCCGGTGCTTGACCGGATTTATACCGAGGCGTATGTGCCTTTGTCGGAAAACCGCATCAATGTCATCGAAGCTGGTGAACGGGCCGCCATCCCGCTGCGCGGCTTTATGTTGAAGCAGACGCGCGAATCGGATCTGGCGCTGTTCGCCGGTATCGCCAAGGCCGAACCGTTCGCCAAACCGGACGATATTCCGCTGCGCATCCTAGTGCCAGCCTTTGTCATCAGCGAATTGAAAACCGCTTTCCAGATTGGTTTCATCCTCTTCATTCCCTTTCTCGTCATCGACATGGTGGTCGCCAGTATGTTGATGTCGATGGGCATGATGATGATGTCGCCGATCATGGTCGCCCTGCCTTTCAAAATGATGCTGTTCGTGCTGGTCGACGGCTGGCATCTGGTGATTGGCTCGCTGGTGCAGAGTTTTACGCCATGACGCCGGGCACGGTCATGGAAATTGGCCGCCAGGCGATCGAGGTCGCCTTGACCATGGCCGCCCCGACCCTGCTCACGGCGCTGGCCGTCGGCCTCATCATCAGCGTTTTTCAGGCGGCGACGCAGATCAATGAGGCGACCCTGCAATTCGTGCCGAAGCTGATTTCGATGTTCATCGTGCTGCTGGTGTTCGGGCCGTGGATGCTGCAATACATGGTTGATTACATCCAGCGTCTGTTCGGCAGTATTCCGCAACTGATCGGATGATCAGCATCAGTTCGGCGCAGATCGACGCCTGGATCGCCGCTCTCATCTTTCCGCTGGCCCGCGTTCTCGCTTTCATCGCTGCCGTTCCGCTGTGGAGCACCTCGGTCGTGCCGCAGCGGACGCGCCTGATTCTCGGTATCGCCATCACCCTCGCCATCGTCCCGATTCTGCCGCCGATGCCAGCGGTGCAACCGGCGACGATGGCCGGTCTGTGGATCATGTTGCAGCAAATGCTGGTCGGTATCGGCATGGGCTTTGCCGCCCGCATCGTTTTTTCCGCCTTCGATCTGGCCGGTGAATTCATGGGTTTTCAGATGGGCCTTGGCTTCGCCACCTTCTATGACCCGCTGCGCGGCTCGCAAACGCCGGTGGTTGCCGAATTCATGAGCCTCATGGCGCTTTTGCTGCTGCTGTCGATGAACGGCCATCTCCTCTATTTCGCCACGCTGGCGCAGAGCTTTGTCGCCATTCCGGTGAGCGCCACGCCCCTGGCCGCCGGTTCATGGATCAATCTCGTCAATCTCGGCGGCCATATTTTTTCGGCGGGCCTCCTGATTTCCCTGCCAATCGTCGTCGCCATGATGATCACCAATCTGGCGCTCGCCGTGCTGACGCGGGCCGCGCCGCAGCTCAACATCTTCGCTTTGGGTTTTCCGATGACCCTGATGGGCGGTTTTTTCGTGCTGGCCATTGGTCTTAGCTACATGGCCGAGCCGATTCAGGAAGTGTTCGAGATGGCCCTTGAGGCCATGCTCGGCTTTGCGGTCGTGCGCTAGTTTTGCAGGAAGGAATCCGCCGCTTCCTGTTTGACGAGGCGAACCACCCCTTCGGCGACGCGCCGCGCGCCGAGGGTTTGGGAGTCGATGCCTTCGCTGTATTCGACGATCTGATAGCTTTGATAGCCTTTCGTTTCCTGCAAAACGCCAGCGCGCCGCTTCAATACCTGGAGTGATTCACCCGCGCCGCCGGTGTGAAAACGCTTCATCTTGAGCGACAGGCGATAGGTGTTGTCGTTCAGGGGCTGTTCCTCGATTTCCCAATTGGGGGCGAGCGGGTCATAGACGTAGTAGATTGCCGCCGCCGCCGCCGCCACATTGATGAGCGTCGACAGTTTGACGCTGGCGTTGGTCGCCAGTTGAACCGACTTGTCGGGCAGCAGGGGCGAGTTGCCGCAACCGGCGAGAAGCAGCGCGCCGCCAAGCATCAGGGTTGCCGCCGCCGCTTTCATATGACGTTGAACAAACTCAACTGGCTGATGGTTTTGAACGACAATTGCGCCGCCTCCAGTTGCATTTGCAGTTGCGACATTTTCGAGGCGGCGTCGATGTAGTCGAGATCCTGCAAGTCAGAGAGGCGGTTTGAGTAGAGGAGGTCGTAATCCTCGCCCGCCGTCTGCATCGAGTCGAGCGCGTTCATGCGCCCGCCAAGGGAAGCGCGAACCACGCCGGTGTGGTCGAGCATCGACAGCGTGTCGGTCAAGGATTGCTGGTAGTCGGCGACATTAAAAGCATTGCTGCTGAGGTTGTCGATGAGATTCTGCACGCTGTCGAACATGCTGCGCCCGGTCGGGTTGCCTTGGGCGTCGCGCACCTGCATGAAGGTCGCAAGTCCGTTTTCCGAAGTCGCCATGACCCGCGAGCCGCTGACCTGCAAGGCTTCGACGCCAGCATCGCCGTTGTAGCTGACATAGGAGCCGGTCGCCAGCGAGTACGGCGGCGTGGCGGCGGCATTGAGCGTAAACGGCTGGGTCGAGGTGCTGTAACCGGCGAAGATGAATTTGCCGGTGCCGTCCTGGGTATTGGCAAGGTCGATCAGGCTTTGCAGTTGCTGCTTCAATTGCGCCGCAATCTGGCCGCGCTGCGAGTCGTCATAGGTGCCATTGCCCGCGTTGACGGCGCTCTCGTGGATCGACTGCAACACGTCCTGAATGCTCGATAGCGTCGAATCGGCAAAATTGAGTTTGCCGTTGGCGTTCTTGATGTTGTCGATGAACTGGGTGTTTACGTTCTGCGCCTGCGTCGTCTTGAGCGCTTCCGATGCGCCAATCGGATCGTCCTGCGGCGAGAGGATTTTTTTGCCGCTCGACATCTGCTGTTGCAGCTTGTACATGTCGGAAGTCCGGTTCTGCATACCGATGGTGCCGGAATTGAAAATTTGTGCCGTGCTGACTCGCATGATCGTCACTCCTTTAGCGGATCGACAGCAAGGTGTCGAACAGCGTGCTCTGAATCTGGATAATTTTCGAGGCCGCCTGATAAGCCTGCTGGTATTTGAGCAGGTTGGCCGCTTCTTCATCGAGATTGACGCCGGAGAGGCTTTGCTGCGTCTCCTCCGCCTGGTGCAGGATGGCCGTCTGGGCGTCGAGCTGAACCTTGGCTTCGCGCGTTTGAATGCCGTTGGCGGCAACCATTCTGGCGTAGGCGTCCTGGAAGTTGGAAGCGCCGCCTTCGATCGTCTTCTGTGTCTGCAACATACCGAGCAACTGGATATTGCGGCCATCCTGAACGCCAGCCGCACTTTTGTCGATGGTGAAGCTGTCCGTACCGCTGGCGGGCGGCGTCCCGGCGACGCTGAAGTACATATTGTTGTAATTAAAGCCGGTCAGCGTCGCGCTGCCGCTGGTCAGCGCAATATTGCCAGCGCCGGTGACTTGCGTGCCATCCGAGTACGTCGCCGTCCACGCGCCGGGCACGCCTTGCAGGTCGGTCGCCGTCAGGGACAGCGTCACGGCTCCCGCTGGCGCGGTATAGCCGACGCCAGCCACGCCTTGGGAAATGGTGAAATTACCGGTGTTGGCAATGGCCGGAGTCACCGTGACCGGCCCGGCCGCCGCGATCAGGCGCGGGTCGGCGGCGATGTTCTGATTGACGCTGATCGACTCGGCGGCAGCCGTATAGGGCTTCAAGGTAAATTTGTCGCCGTTGTTGCCGATGGCGCCGATATTGAGGTCGATGCCGTCGAAACTGACGCTGCCCGCCCCCGTGCCGGTGGCGACCTGTTTGTTGTCGCTCAGGCGGGTCACGGTGTAAGCGCCGCCCGCGCCAAAGCTGACCTGATAATCGCTGGCGATCAGATCGGTGGTGAAATTGCCGCTGTAATCCGGCGGCTGCGGCGCATTCGGTGTGGCGAAAGTGGCTGAAACGCTGCCGCTGCCGGTGTTTTTGTAATTCGGCTCGATGGTCAGAGCCGTCGCTGTCGTCAGCGAAAACAGGTCGCTCGCAAAATTGGGGTCGCCCGCGACATTGCCGAGCAAATCCTGGCCCAGGGCAAGCTGGGCATTGAAGGTCAGGCTGACGGAAGCGGCCAGACGCCCGATTTGATTTTCGACGCTGTCGAGCGAGTTGCGGGCGGCAAGAAGGCCCGACAGTTCGCCACCGGCAATCAGCGCGTTCGACAGTTCGAGCGTCGCGCCGGAACCCAGTTTGAGGCCGATGGCGATTTTTTGCGGGTCGGCGGCGGAAGGCATCGCCACCAGTTGCTGCGCCCGGTTGCCGACCACCAATTGCTGGCCGGTGCCGAAATAGACGTTGTAACTGCCGTCGGTGTTGGTTGTCGTCGTCACGCCGATCAACTGGCCCAACTGCTTGACCAGGAGGTCGCGCTGGTCGAGCAGGTTGTTGGGCGGCTGCCCGCCGGAAGCGCCTTGGGTGAGAATGATTTGCTGATTGAAATCGGCAATCTGCGCAGCATACGAATTGATGAGGTCGACATCGTCGCCGAGGCGGCCATTGATTTCGTTGCGGATTTCGGTAACACGACCGCTCACCGCCTTGAAGCGGTCAGCCAGCGTCTGGGCTGAGGAAACCATACTCTGCCGCGCCGCCACCGACGATGGATCAGCCGATACCGTCTGCACGCCGGAAAAGAAATTTTGCAGGGCGGCGGAGACGCCAGCTTCCGCATCAGCGAGCAGATTGTCGACCTGGGAAAGATAACCGTAAGCGGCATCGAGCGAACTGACCTTGGTCTGCGCCGCATTGACCTGCTGCGCCAGATAGGAGCTGTACATGCGCTCGATGGTGACGACGCGAACGCCGGTGCCGATGGCGCCCGCGCCGGTATTGACCGAAATATTGGTCGCCTGCAACGCGCGCTGGCGGTTATAACCATCCGTACTGGCGTTGGTGATGTTGTTTGACGTCGTCAACAGATTGATCTGGGCGGCGTTCATGCCGCTGATCGCAATACCGAATAATCCTGAACTCATGACTCACCTCTTTGAGGTATAACGGCTGATCACGCGCAAAATTTAGCGCCGCTCAACCGATCAACCAATCAACGCTTGGCGCAGGGTCGGGCCGTTGATGATGCGAGCGAGTTTGTCGGCGTACATCGGATCAGTGGCATACCCTGCCTGCTGCAAACGTCGAGCAAACTCCGTGCCATCCTGAGCGCCGATGACGGCGCTGTAGCGGCTGTTGTCGCGCAAGAGGCTCGCGTAATCGCGGAAACTCTCGGCGTAGGAACCGTAGGCGCGAAAGCGTTCAACCACTTTTTGCGGCTGACCGTCGATGTATTCCGTCGTGCTCGCTTCAACCGTCGGCCCGTTCCAGTTTTTACCGGCCTTGACGCCGAACAGATTGTGGCTGGGCGAACCGTCGGCATGGCGGATTTCACTCCGGCCCCAGCCGCTCTCCAGCGCCGAATGAGCGATCAGAAATTGCGGCGGAATGCCGGTCGAGCGCGAGGCTTCGACGGCATGGGGCCAGACCCGGTTGGTGAAATCGCGGGCCGTCGCCGGGACATCGCCGCCAGCGTCACTATTGCCACCAAAGGCGGTAGTTTTCGCCGCCGCCGCATAGTCCGCCGAGGTCGGCAGCGCAGAAAGCACGGGCGCATGACGCAAATGCCGCTCGTCAGAAGCGGCAAGCGGCAGCGCCTGAGCGGCAGCCTTTGCCGCCGCCTCGCCGGGTTTGGCCAATTGCTCGCCGCCGGGCAGATTTTTTCCAAGCTGCTGCTCGATCAATTTGGCAAAGCCGAGCTTGCCGCTGGCGGCAACGCTCTGCGCCATCTGCTGATCGAGCAGCGAGGTATAGAGGCGGCTCGCGTCGCTGTCGAGCAGGCCATCCTGCGGCACCGTGTCGCGCATACTTTTCATGACCATCTGCACGAACATCTGCTCAAACTGCCGGGACGCCGCCTGCAAGCCTTCTTGCGGATTTTTGGCAAACTGGCCGCGCAAATCCTGGGCCGATTGCGGATCGAAAGCCGCCCGGTTCGGGGTGTCCTGAATCTTGATCGCCATAACCCAGATCCCGGCCTCAGATCACTTCAAGCTCGGCCCGCAAGGCGCCCGCCGATTTCATCGCCTGGAGAATCGCCAGCAGATCGAGCGGGTTGGCCCCGAGCGCATTGAGCGCCTTGACCACATCGG
>JAITWU010000198.1 GCA_031285115.1 Azonexus sp.
AGCCGGTCGAGGCTGCCAAACTCATTGTTGCGCACGCGCAGGCTGTAGCGCGGTTGACCGGCGTAGATGGCGTCGGCGCCAAAGGCGAAGGCTGTCCGCATCATGGCGAGCGAACCCGCCGGGGCCAGCAATTCGGGAGGTTTGGTCAGGCCGGGCATAGTAAAATCGGGTAAAGGCGAGGATTGTAGAGTATGAGCGAAGAGATTCTGATTAATTTCACCCCGCAGGAAACACGGGTTGCCGTCATGCAGCAGGGTGTCGTTCAGGAATTGCATATCGAGCGCACGACCAGCCGGGGGCTGGTCGGCAATGTTTATCTTGGCCGCATCGCCCGTATTTTGCCGGGGATGCAGTCGGCTTTTATCGACATCGGCTTGGAGCGCACGGCTTTCCTTCATGTTGCCGATATCTGGCAGCCGCGCGAGTTCATGATCGAGCGGAGCAATGAGCGGCCAATCGAGAAAATCCTCGGCGAAGGGCAGAGCATCGTCGTCCAGGTCATCAAAGACCCGATCGGCACCAAGGGGGCGCGGTTGTCGACGCAGATTTCGATTGCCGGGCGGATGCTCGTTTATCTGCCGCAGGAAAAGCATATTGGCATTTCTCAGCGCATCGAGGACGAAGCCGAGCGTGAGGCGCTGCGCGAGCGCATCGCCCGCCTGACGCCGGAGGGCGAAACGGGCGGCTTCATCGTCCGCACGATGGCCGAAAACGCGAGCGACGCCGAATTCGCCACCGACATCGCCTATCTCAAAAAAACCTGGGCCGACATCCGCGACAAATCCGCCACCGCCGCGCCGCCCGCCACGCTGTATCAGGAACTCTCGCTCGCCCAGCGCGTGTTGCGCGATTTCGTCAATCCCGAGACGGCGCATATCGTCATCGACTCGCGCGAGAATTTTCAGAAACTCGCCGCCTTCGCCGCCGAATACACGCCCGCCGTGCAGCCCCTGCTCGACCACTACACCGGCCAGCGGCCCCTCTTTGACCTGCACGGCATCGAAGAAGAAATCCAGAAAGCGCTCGCCCGCCGCGTCGATCTCAAATCCGGCGGCTACCTGATCATGGAACAGACCGAGGCGATGACGACCATCGACGTCAACACCGGCGGTTTTGTCGGCGTGCGCAATTTTGACGACACCATTTTCAAGACCAATCTCGAAGCCGCCGTTGCCATCGCCCGCCAACTGCGCCTGCGCAATCTCGGCGGCATCATCATTGTCGACTTCATCGACATGGAAAATTGCGAGCATAAAAAAGCCGTCCTCGAAGAATTCAACAAGGCGCTCGCCAGCGACCACACGCGGCTCACCGTCAGCGGCTTCACCCAGCTTGGCCTCGTTGAAATGACGCGCAAACGCACCCGCGAATCGCTCGCCCACATTCTTTGCGAAACCTGCCCGACCTGCGATGGTCGCGGCGAAGTCAAAACCGCCCGCACCGTGGCCTACGAAATTTTGCGCGAACTGCTGCGCGAAGCCCGCCAGTTCAACGCCCGCGAATACCGCGTCCTCGCCGCGCCCGCCGTCGTCGATCTTTTTCTCGACGAAGAATCGCAATCGCTCGCCATGCTCTCCGATTTCATCGGCAAAGCCATCTCGCTGCAATCGGAACCAAGCTACGCGCCGGAACAGTACGACATTGTTTTAATGTAACTTTTACGTCGAAGGGGGAGAAAATGAAAAAATCAGTGATGGCGGGCGGCGCGGTAGTCGTTCTGGCCGCCGCTTATGCTGGCGGCGCCTGGTACACCGGCACGCGCCTGGAAGCGGAAATTCCGGCGCAAGTCGAGAAATTGAATCAAACCCTGAGCGAGAGTTATCCGATGTTCGGCATCAAGGTCGAGCAACTCAGTTATGAGCGCGGATTTTTCTCCAGCCACGCCCGCTACGGCGTCGCCGTCGCCGGTCTGGCCGAAGGGGCGCAACCGTGGCTGCCGGGCGGCGCGGTCGAATTTGATCTGACCATCGAGCATGGGCCGTTTCCCCTTGGCGCTTTGAAGCGCGGCAGCGTCACCCCGCAAATGGCTTACAGCCACGCCGAACTGGTCAATACGGCGACGCTCAAACCCCTGTTCGACATGGCTGGCGGGCAAACGCCGCTCACGAGCGACGGGATTTTCGCCTATGGCGGCGGCAGCCAGAGCTGGTTGAGCATCGCCCCCCTGCGTCTTGAAAAAGACGGCAACAAGATCGACTTCAGCGGCCTCACGCTGCAAGGCTCCTATGCCCCGGCCAATCAGGCTGTCGAGGTGACGACACCGACGGCGGCCTCGCTGATGCTCGATTTTGCCGCCACGCCAGACCATGACCTGGGCCAGCATCTGCGCTTTGAAGGCATGGCGCTCAACTCGGCGACGCGCCTTGGCCAGTCAAAGCTCACCATTGGCAAAACCGAACTGTTGATCAAACAGATCGTCGTCGCCCAGAGCGCGACACCGGCTTTCAAGCAATTGACCATCAGCGATTTGCGCGAAGCGGGAGAAATCGTCGAAACCGGCGATACAGTGGGCATCGACGCGATCTACCAGGTCGGCGGCGTCAAGGTCGATGACATCAATCTCGGCAAGGGCCAACTGGCTTTCAAACTCGCCGGACTAAATGGCGAAGCCCTCTACAAGCTGGCGCAGACCTATCAGACCTATGCCTGGCAAGCCATGCCGGAGACCGCGAGCACCGATGACGCCAATGACGCCAATGACGCCAATGCGGCGGACGCCAGCGCCGCCGCGATGCTGGAGCAATTTGCCACGGCGTTCAACGCCGCCCTGGTTGGCTCGCCCAGCCTGAGCATCACGCCGCAATGGCAGACCGAGGCGGGCGAAGGACGCATCACCGCCACCGTCAACCTGACCCAGTTGCCCGAATCTTCCCTCAAACCCGAGGCGCTGGCGCTCGGCGCGGCGGTATTGTTGCCAGCGATCAAGTCGGCGGAAGTCAAGGCCGCCCTGTCGTCGGCCATGATGCAGGAACTGGCTGCCCGGATCATCACCCTTCAGGGCACGCCCCCGGCTGAAGCCGCCAGCAAGGCCGAACAAAACATCAGGATGATGGTCGGCACCGGCCTGATGATGGGGCTTGTCCGTAACGAGAACAATCAGATCGTCAGTGACTTCAGCTATGCCGACGGCAAAATGCTGTTGAATGGCAAAGACCCTGCCGAGAGTTTCAGAGGCTTGTTTAACCGTGACCAGCCAGCCGATTGACCACCGGCGCTTGCCTTCCTGCCTGAAACGCCTCGGCTTCGCCCTCTGCCTCATTGCCGGGCTTGCCCACGCCGAGCTGCCCGCGCCGGTTTTGCAGGCGCTGGCGGCGGCGCAGATTCCGGCTTCCGGCGTCGGCGTTGTCGTCCAGGCGGTCGATGCGCCGGGGCCGTTGCTCGAACACAACGCCGCCCAGCCGATGAATCCGGCCTCGGTGATGAAGCTGGTGACGACCTGGGCCGCGCTCGACCTGCTCGGCCCGGCCCATGTCTGGAACACGACCGCGTGGAGCGACAGCCAGCCGGTCGCCGACGTTTTGAGCGGCAACCTCTACCTCAAAGGCAGCGGCGACCCGCGTTTCGTCAGCGAAGACCTGTGGGCGCTGCTGCGCCAGTTGCGCGCCCGTGGCATCGCCCGCATCACGGGCGACATCGTGCTCGACGCCAGCGTCTTCAGTCTGGCCGAATTCAACGCCAGCGCTTTCGACAACAAACCGATGCGCGCTTACAACGTCGGGGCGAACGGCCTGCTCATCAACTTTCAGGCGCTGAGTTTTCTCTTGCAGCCGGACGCCGACCCCGTCCGCGTTCTGCTGCTGACGCCGAGCGAAGGTCTGAGCATCGACAACCGCCTGCGGCGAACCGACGGCCCATGCACCGGCGACTGGCGGGACCGCATCACCCTGCGCCTCGCCGCCAATCCCCCCTTCACCCCCAGCGGGAAAGGAGCTGGGGGTGAGGGGGAGGATGAACCAAAGGCAGCAAAAGCCCCCCCTCTCCCCAACCCCTCTCCCGCAAGGGGCGAGGGGCTTATAAAGCGCCTCGAAATCAGCGGCAACTATGCTGCCTCGTGCGGCGAAGGCGCGCTCAATCTCGCCCTCCTGCCATCCGCCGAACAAGCCTCCGGCCTGATTCGCGCCCTCTGGCGCGAATTGGGTGGCAAATTGGGCGGCGCGGTGCGCAGTGGCCGCCTGCCGCCCACCGCCATACAACTCGCCAGCCACGCCTCGCCGCCGCTCGCTGAAATCATCCGCGACATCAACAAATTCAGTAACAACGTCATGGCCCGCCAGTTGTTTCTCAGTCTCGCCGTCAGCGACGCGCCGGGCCTGCCCGCCACGACGGAACGCGCCCGGCAGGCCCTCGACGGCTGGCTGACGCTGCGCCGCCTGTCGATGCCGGAACTGGTCGTCGACAACGGCTCCGGCCTCTCGCGCAACGACCGCATCAGCGCCGGGAGCCTCAATCTGCTCTTGCAGGACGCCTGGCGTAACCCGCTGATGCCGGAATTCATCGCCAGCCTGCCGCTCGCCGCCGTCGACGGCACCATGAAAAAACGCCTCGTCGGCAGCCCCGCCGCCGCTCGCACCCACATCAAAACCGGCACCATCAACGGCGTCAAAGCCGCCGCCGGTTACGTCCTCGACACAACAGGCCGCTATTGGACAGTGACCATGCTGATCAACGACCCACGAGCCGAAAACGGCGCGCCAGCCATTGATGCGCTGCTGGGCTGGGCGGCG
>JAITWU010000223.1 GCA_031285115.1 Azonexus sp.
GGCGGCAGCTTATTCATGGCAACTTGGCAAAAGGCATCATTTTAGGGATTTCGTCCGGCCGCCGCCGGGATTTCACGCCCCCACCCACACGCGGCCAGCCAGTCATTCAGGGCAGATTAACGTCGACTGTGAAATTTTTACCCATTTTTCCTGGCCGGGGGTCGCAACGACAAAACAATTTGTTAGAATCAATAAATATGACAAATACCTTATCGCTCAGTCAGTTCATTTTTGGCTCATGATGGCGTCAAACACCCTGCAAAAATTGCGCAAACACCTCGAAAGCCAGACCGGCAGAGCCATCGGCGACTACAACATGATCGCCGATGGCGACACCGTCCTCGTCTGCTGCTCCGGTGGCAAGGATTCCTACACGCTGCTGGCCATGTTGCAGGCGCTGCAACAGCGCGCGCCGGTCAGTTTCCGTCTGGTGGCGATGAATCTCGACCAGAAGCAGCCCGGCTTCCCGGCGGATGTCTTGCCGCGTTATTTCGCTTCACTCGGCGTCGATTACCGCATCGTTGAAGCCGACACCTATTCCATTGTCAAGGACAAAATTCCCGCAGGCAAAACGACCTGTTCGCTTTGCTCGCGTCTGCGCCGGGGCATCATTTACCGCACGGCGAAGGAACTGGGGGCCAATAAAATCGCCCTCGGCCATCATCGTGACGACATGGTGCATACGCTGTTTTTGAACCTGTTGTTCGGTGGCAAGATCAAAGCCATGCCGCCCAAGCTCGTCACCGACGATGGCGCGCACATCGTCATCCGGCCACTGGCTTATTGCAGCGAAGCCGACATCGCCAAATTTGCCCGTGGTATGGACTTCCCGATCATTCCCTGCAATCTCTGCGGCTCGCAGGAAAATCTGCAACGCCAGAAAATCCGTGAAATGATGCAGGATTGGGACAAACGCTATCCGGGCCGGACGCAATCGGTGTTTACCGCCATGCAGCATGTCGTGCCGTCGCACCTCGCAGATAACGGGTTGTTCGATTTCACCGGCTTGACGCTCGACACGCCAGTCGAAGAGGGCGACATTGCCTTCGACGCTCCCCAGTTCCCGCTCGCCGGAGCCATTCCGGTTCACCCGGCGACCTCATGCTAGCGCCATGATCTTGATGTTGAACCATTAACTTTCCCATCCTCACAGCCATGTCACCGTCGATGTCTACTACGAAACGCAAGAAAATCATCATGTTCGCCGATGTGTCCGGTAGCACCGGCCTGTTTGAACGTCTTGGCGACGATGAAGCGAAGCACGCTGTCGAACGCTGCCTCAAGCGTATGCAGCGTTCGGTCGACGGCTTTGGCGGACGAACGGTACAGATCGAGGGCGACGAACTGCTGGCGGTATACCCGTCAGCCGAAGAAGCCTGTAATGCGGCGATCAACATGCAGCAGCGAGTCGCCGAACTGCCGCCGGTCTCCGGCCTGCAACTGACCATCCGTATCGGCCTGCATACCGGCCCGGTGACCGAGAATGGCGGCAAAGTCAGCGGCGAGACCGTCACCAGCACGGCCCGCATCGCCGGTATTGCCCGCCATGACCAGATTCTGTGCAGTTCGGCGCTGGCCGCCGAGGTGCCCGCAGGCGGCGCGATTACCTTGCGGCCAATGCCGGAACTGGGGACGATCCCGGAGCGTGGAGCCAATCTGGCGCTATTTGGCATTCGCTGGAAAACCGGGGAGGAAACCAGACCGCCAACATCAGCCGCCAGTCGGCAGCCACCCGGCAAACGCCTGTGTCTGCGCTATCGCGGCAAGACTTATCTGCTCGACAGCAAAGCGCCGGTACTGACGCTTGGCCGCGACCCGGGCAACGGACTGGTGATCGATGATCGCATGGCGTCGCGCCACCATGCGCGGATCGAACGGCGACCGGATGGCTATTTTCTCGTCGATAGCAGCACCAACGGCTGCTTTGTGACGCAGAGCAACAGCCAGGAAACACTGGTGCGGCGTCAGGAAATCGCCCTGGCGGGCGGCGGTCGCATCTGTTTCGGCGGCTCCGCCAACAATGCCAATACTGACGGCGTCGACTTCGAGCATTTGTAGCCTTCCGTTCGACGGAGGCGCTCAGGTTTCCTCGTCGAGCATTATCCGCTGCTGGCGGTCCATGAAGTCCTGCATACTGTCGATGCCGCGCAGTTGCAAAATGGTGTTGCGCACGGCGGCTTCCAGCAGAACGGCGAGGTTGCGGCCAGCGGCGACGGGAATGACCACTTTGCGAATCGGCACGCCGAGGACTTCTTCCGTCTGCGCATCGAGCGGCAGCCGTGGCGCGTCGGGCGCGGTCGATGTCCGCTGCAAATGAACGATGAGCTTCAAGCGCATTTTCCGCCGTGAAGCCGTCTCGCCAAAAATGGTGCGGATGTTGAGGAGACCCAGGCCGCGCACTTCGAGAAAATCGCGCAACATGCCGGGGCAGCGGCCATCAATGGTCGCTGGCGCAATGCGGGCCATTTCGACGACATCGTCGGCAACCAGACCATGACCACGGGAAATCAGTTCGAGCGCGAGTTCCGATTTGCCGACGCCGGAAGCGCCCGTAATCAGCACCCCCATGCCGAAGACATCCATGAACACGCCATGCATACTGACGGTGTCGGCGAGACGAATGGAAAGATAGATGCGCAGGAGGTCAATCACCGCCGAACAGGGTTTGGGCGACAGGATCAGCGGCGTTTTCGATTCGGCGCAGGCGGCCACCACCAGGGGCGACGGCGTCAAGCCATCGGCAAAGATGACGGCTGGCGGTTGCGCCGCCAGAATGTCGTGAAACGTCTGCCCGAAACGGCGTTCGCCAATGCGCTCGGCCCACTCGGCCTCGGCTTGGCCGAAGACTTGCAGGCGTTCGGGATGGATGATGTTGATATGACCAACGACATCAGCGCCATAGTTATTCAGGAGCTTGATTTCGATGCGCCGGTCGACTTCCCGGCCAATCATCCAGCTCAGTAGCAGTTTCTCGCGGTTGTCCTCGTAGAGCTGGACGAGGTTGATATGGCGCACGACCGCCGCTCAAGTCTGGAAAAGGGCGAGCACGGCGGCGGCGTCGGGCGCGTTTTGCAGCCCCTCGCGGAAGGCGCGATCCGCAAAGCGCTGCGCCAGTTCAGAGAGAATTTGCAGATGTTCTTCCGTCGCCTGCTCCGGCACCAGGAGGACAAAGAGCAGATTGACGCCACGGCCATCCGGCGAATCGAAAGGCACCGGGTTGGTCAGGCGGATGAAGGCGCCGGTCGCCTGTTTGAGGCCCTTGATGCGACCGTGCGGGATGGCGATACCCTGGCCGAGGCCGGTGGAGCCAAGTTTTTCACGGGCAAAAAGGCTGTCAAAAATGACCGAGCGGGCAAGACCGAG
Source organism: Azonexus sp. (assembly GCA_031285115.1). Classification (GTDB taxonomy): domain Bacteria; phylum Pseudomonadota; class Gammaproteobacteria; order Burkholderiales; family Rhodocyclaceae; genus Azonexus. Next base: position 3,364 of record JAITWU010000223.1, read on the forward strand.
ATGCGCTTCAAAAAGTTGCCCGGCTTGCTCAAACACCCGCTTTTTGCTGCTCGCCTCAAGGTCGAGAAGAACCTGGGCGGGCGTCAGGATAGTGCTGAGTGGGTTCATGAGGATACTGTAAAACAATAGCCGCGACCGGCAAGCCGCGGCTGGTTGTCGCGCCCTTAGTCGGCGGCGTGGAGGTCGGCCTTGCCGCCGCGGTGGTGATCCTGCACCTTCTGCTTGTGCTTCAGGACCTGGCGGTCGAGCTTGTCGAACAGGGTATCGATGGCGGCATAGAGATCGTCGGCGGATTCTTCGACATGGATGTCCTTGCCGGGGACGCGCACGGTGACTTCGGCTTTCTGCTTCAATTTTTCAACGGACAGCACGACGCCAACGCCGGTGACCTTGTCAAAGTGGCGGAGCACGGGATCGAGCTTGTTTTCCACGTATTCGCGCAAGGCCGGGGTGACTTCGATGTGATGACCAGTGATTTGCAGATTCATGTTTTCTCCTCTTTTCTACAGGGTTTTGCGTAAATTGACCGGCGGAATATTGAGCGACTCACGGTATTTGGCGACCGTGCGCCGGGCAACAACGATTCCCTGCTGGCCTAGTATTTCGGATAATTGGCTATCCGACAAGGGCTTCTTGCCGTTCTCGGCCCCGATCAACTGCTTGATCAGGGCGCGGATGGCGGTGGCAGAACAGGCGCCGCCGGTATCGGTGGCGACGTGGCTGCCAAAGAAATACTTGAGTTCAAAGAGACCGCGCGGCGTCGCCATGTATTTCTGGCTGGTCACGCGCGACACGGTCGATTCGTGCAGATCGAGGACATCGGCAATCTCGCGCAGCACCAGGGGACGCATGGCGACTTCGCCGTGTTCAAAAAACTGGCGCTGGCGGTCGACGATGGCCTGCGTCACGCGCAGGATGGTGTCGAAACGCTGCTGGACGTTCTTGATGAGCCAGCGCGCTTCCTGCAACTGGCCGCTGAGATTGCCGTTGCCGCGCCGCTGCTGGGCGAGAATTTCGGCATAGAGCCGGTTGATTTTGAGGCGCGGGTAGGCGTCGGGGTTGATGTAGGCCGTCCATTTGTTTTTGAGTTTTTTGACCATCACGTCGGGCGTGATGTAACGCGCCTCAGACTGGGCGAAATTCGCGCCGGGCCGGGGGTTGAGGCTGACAATCAGGGTTTGCGCCGCTTTCAGCGCCGTTTCGTCGCAGCCGGTGAGCCGCCGCAGGCGGACAAAATCGCGGGCGGCGAGTGCTTCGAGGTGCTTGTCGACGATGGTCAGGGCCAGCTTCTGTACGCCATCGGCGGGCCGCGCCCGCAGTTGCAGGAGCAGGCATTCGCGCGGACTGCGCGCGCCGATGCCGGTCGGGTCAAAGTTCTGGAGATAGCGGAGCGCGATTTCGAGTTCTTCCGGTTCGACCTCGTATTCCGGCGGCAAGGTAGCCAGCAGTTCGTCGAGCGGCGCCGACAGATAGCCGTCATCGTCGAGCGCCTCGATGAGAAAGCGCACCAGCCCCCGGTCGCGCTCGGATAATTGCGTCAGGCCCAGTTGCCAGCCAAGGTGATCACGCAGGCTGAGGCTGCCAGCGTGAATATCCTGCGCGTCGCTGTCGTCGTCCTCGTCGCGGCCAGCGCCGGTGAAGGTGCCGGCGTCGCTTGTCCAGCGGTCGTCGTCGACTTCCGCCGGGGCACTGGGCGCTTCCGATTCATGCTCATCGCGGTTTTGGCGTTCTTCATGGGCGGCGCTTTCCCGCTCGCTCCCGGCGCCTTCCGGTGAATTGAACTGCTGGGCGGCGGCAAAGCCCTCGCCCGGCCCTTCGTCGCGCTCCAGCATCGGGTTTTCCAGCAGGTAACGTTCGATTTCCTGCTGCATCTCGACTGTCGACAACTGCAACAGTTTGATCGACTGCTGCAACTGCGGCGTCAGCGCCAGATGCTGGGAGATTTTGAGTTGAAGGGAAGGCTGCATGAATAAAAATCGGCGGGTTGGCGCTAACGTCGGCTAGAGCCTGAAATGCTCGCCAAGATAGACTTTGCGCACGCTTTCATTGTCGACGATTTCGTCCGGCCTGCCAGCGGCGAGTACATGGCCCTCGTTGATGATGTAGGCATGATCGCAGATGCCGAGCGTTTCGCGCACTTTGTGATCGGTAATCAAAACGCCGATGCCGCGTCCCTTCAAAAAACGGATGATTTTCTGGATTTCGAGCACGGCAATCGGATCGACCCCGGCAAACGGTTCGTCGAGCAGGATGAAACGCGGATTGGTCGCCAAGGCGCGGGCGATTTCTACCCGCCGCCGCTCGCCGCCGGAAAGCGCCGCCGCATTGACGTGGCGAACGTGATCGACGTGCAATTCGGCAAGCAGGCTTTCAAGCCGCGCGTTGATTTCGGCTGGCGGCAGCTTGAGGAGTTCGAGCACGGCGCGGATGTTGTCCTCGACGTTGAGCTTTCTGAACACCGAGGCTTCCTGCGGCAGATACGAAAGCCCCAGGCGGGCGCGGGCGTGCATCGGCAGGTGGGTGAGGCGTTGGTCATCGATGTAAACCTCGCCGCCATCGGCGGAGACAAGGCCGACGATCATATAAAAGCAGGTCGTTTTGCCCGCCCCGTTCGGCCCGAGAAGGCCGACCACTTCGCCAGCGCGCACGTCGAAAGAAACATCCTCGACGACGGTGCGCGATTTGTAGCGTTTTTTCAGATTATTGGCTGAAAGGGCGGCGTTCATTCGTCGGCTCCGGCCATGACCTGGCGAATCGCCTCGCCGGAAAAGCCCCGATATTGCAAAAAGCGCGTCTGCCGGGCGCGCTCCCCGGCGCTCTCGGGCAGAACGCCAAATTTGCGCGCCCACACGGCGCGGCAGCGTTCACACTCGTCGCCGCCGACGAACAGCGCCGCCGCAATTTCTTCGTCATCGACGCCTTTCTGGCGCAATTCCTGACGCAGGCGGGCGTTGCCGTAACGCCCGGCGCGGGCGCTGACGCGCTGGACGGCGTAGCGCGAATCGGAAAGCAGGCGCTCACTTTGCAGGGCATCGAGCAGCGCCTCCAGTTGTTCCGCCGACTCCGCTGCGGCGGCCAGTCTGGCTTGCAATTCGGCCCGGCTGTAATCGCGCCGGGTCAGTAATTGCAGGGCGCGAAGGCGCAGTTCAGGCATCGGCGTCGGCCTTGGCCTTGGTCGGTTTGATGACGTTGGTGCTGGCTGCGGCGCGGACGCCTGCCTCGATTTCCGCCGCGATCTCAGGGTGGCTCCGGAGAAATTCGCGGGCGTTGTCCTTGCCCTGGCCGATTTTCTCGCCCTTGTAGGCGTACCACGCGCCGGATTTATCGACCAGCTTGTGGGCGACGCCCATTTCGATGATCTCGCCCTGACGCGAGATGCCCTCGCCGTACAGGATGTCGAAAATCGCTTCGCGGAAGGGCGGCGACACCTTGTTTTTGACCACTTTGACCTTGGTTTCGCTGCCGATCACTTCGTCGCCCTTCTTGATCGAGCCGATGCGGCGGATGTCGAGGCGGACTGAAGCGTAGAACTTCAGGGCATTGCCGCCGGTAGTCGTTTCCGGCGAGCCGAACATGACGCCGATCTTCATGCGGATCTGGTTGATGAACACGACCAGGGTATTGGTTTTTTTGATGTTGGCCGTCAATTTGCGCAGCGCCTGGCTCATCAGGCGGGCGTGCAGACCGACCATCTGGTCGCCCATTTCGCCTTCGATTTCGGCGCGCGGCGTCAGCGCCGCCACCGAGTCGATGACGATGATGTCGACCGAGCCGGAACGCACCAGCATATCGGCGATTTCCAGCGCCTGTTCGCCGGTGTCGGGTTGCGAAATGAGGAGTTCGCCAACATTGACGCCGAGTTTTTGCGCATATTGCGGGTCGAGGGCATGTTCGGCGTCGATGAAGGCTGCCGTGCCGCCGAGTTTCTGCATTTCGGCGACGACTTGCAGGCAGAGCGTGGTTTTGCCGGAAGACTCCGGCCCGTAGATTTCAACGACACGGCCACGCGGCAGGCCGCCGACGCCGAGCGCGATGTCGAGACCGAGCGAGCCGGTGGAGACGACTTGAATGCCCTCGTCGATTTCGGCATCGCCCATTTTCATGATCGAGCCTTTGCCGAACTGCTTTTCGATCTGTTGCAGCGCCGCGGCGAGCGCCTTTGCCTTGTTGTCGTCCATGACGAAATCCTCAAAAAATTTGCGCGAATTATGGCACAGGGGCCAAGGTTGGAATAGAAATTGCTGAGAGTGGCGCGCGGGCGGTAAGATTTTCCCGCCTGACCGGCCTCAATCACTGTGCAAATATACAGTATATTGGGCGATAAAAACGGCAGTAAAAAACCTTCCGGCGGATTTTCGTAAAGGATTGACCATGCGTTCCAGACTATTCCTCCTGTTCTTTGCCGCCGCGCTGGCCGCCCCGGCGTTCGGCGGCCCGGCGCCGTGGTACTGGTGGTTCAGCCGCGACAGTGACCAGCGCGTTTGCTGGCAGACTTCGCCCGGCGAAGGCTGGATCAAGGAGCCGCAACCCTTCCGCGACGCGCGCTGCCGCGACAGGATTCAGGGTGCAGGAGACAGGTTACAGTAATTAATGCGCGGGCGAAGCCCGCGGAAACTGAACTGAACCCTGTACCCTGAAACCTGAACCCTGATGAACTACCTGCCGCCGCCCGATGCCGGACTGGCCGTGGTCTTTGCCGATGACGGCCTGCTGGTCGTCGACAAACCGGCGGGTCTCCTTTCGGTGCCGGGGCGCGGCGCGGACAAGCAGGATTGCCTGCTGACGCGAGCGCAAAAAGATTTTCCCGACGCCCTGGCGGCGCACCGCCTCGACATGTCCACCTCCGGCCTGTTGCTGCTGGCGCGCGGCGCGGCGATGCACAGCGCCCTCTCCAGACTGTTCCGCGAGCGTTTGGTCGACAAACGCTACGTCGCCCTGGTCGAAGGCTGCCTTGCTGCGGACGATGGCGAAATCGACCTGCCGCTGATCGTCGACTGGCCGAACCGCCCCCGGCAGAAGGTCGATTTTGCCATTGGCAAGCCCTCACTCACCCGCTTTCGCACCTTACAGCGCGATACGGCCAAACAACAGAGCCGCCTCGAACTGACGCCGGTGACAGGCCGTTCGCACCAGTTGCGCGTCCATCTGGCGGCGCTCGGCCACCCCATCGTTGGCGATGAGCTGTACGGCAGCGGCGCACTCGATAGCGGCGTTCGTTTGCATCTGCACGCCACGGCATTGTGCTTTGTTCACCCGCTCACCGGGCAAGCCCTGTCTTTCCACAGCGATGCGCCATTTTGAGCGGGTTGGGCGGCGAATTGTCAGGTCGGCTTTTGTGTGAAAATGACAACGTTCTGATTTTGATGGGGTTGCCCGCATGTCCGAAGAAGCGATTGATGGCGGTAACCTCCCGCCCGTTGTCGCGCCGCTGACCACCCAGCAAATCGCCGCCTTCTGGCGTGATTTTTCCGACCGATTGCCCGCGCTGGAGGCGCTGGACGGCTATGCCTTCGTCGAACAGGCCAGCGAGTTGCTGCGCTCCCACGCGCCGGGCTTGGTAATGGAGTTGGAAGGTAAGCTCAAGGAAGCGGACACCCGGCTGGTGCTCACGGCCAATGGCAGCGTGGCGCATTTCGAGAACCTGCAAGCCCTGGCCCGCCACGCGCCGCCTTACCCGCCTTACACCGTGCAGGCATTTCGCAGCCGCATATCGGGCGGCTCCTTTAATGTATCAATGGGGGACTTTGCGCTGCCAAGCGACGACTTGCTGGTGGCGCTCTACGACGCAGGCGGCGTCGCAGGGCTGACCTTGTCATTCGCCAAGACGCCACCGCCGAAGATGATGGACCGCGCGCGGCACATCGCTTTCATCCTGCTCGACCATGTGCTTGGCGAATGGGATTTCGCCGTGCGCGTCGGGCCGGTCGATTTTGCCGATGCGACGCCCCAGCTTGAG
>JAITWU010000240.1 GCA_031285115.1 Azonexus sp.
ATGGCGAGCAGCGTCAGCAGACCCAAAGCGAACGGGTTGGCGATGAAGAGCGGAATGGCGACGAGGACGAGGAGGGCGATGAGTTCAGCGCCACGGATGAGGAGAAAGCGTTTCATATCGTGATTTCCCCGTCAGACTTTGCGAATCGTCGCTTTGCCGAAAATGCCGTTTGGCCGCAAGGCCAGCGCCATGATGAGGAGCGCCAGACCCGGCGCTTCGCGCCAGCCGCTGCCAAGTTGCAGGCTGGCGTAATTTTCCAGCGCGCCGAGAGCCAGACCGACCAGCACCACGCCAAAGCCGGAGTTGAGGCCAGCGACGACAGCCACCGAAAACGCCTTGAGAATGAGCACCGAGGCCATCGTCGGCCCGACCGAGGTAATCGGGGAAATGAGAATGCCAGCGAGCGCCGCGACCGCGCCGGACAGGGCGTAGGAAAGCATCACCGTCCGCGTCGCCGAAATACCCATCAATTCCGCCGCGTCGCGGTCCGCCGAGACGGCCTCGAAAGCCTTGCCGAGCAGGGTTTGGCGCTTGAACAACTCGATCAGGCCCATGATGCCGAAGACGCCAACGGCGACGGAAACTTCGAGCCAGGTAATATCGACGCCGAAAAGATTGAACGGATCAGGCGGAATTGGCGTCGGGAAGGGGCGATCATCACGGCCCCAGATGTTTTCGGCGAGCGAAAAGCCAAAGAGGCCAAGGATGATGCTCAACAAAATCCAGCCTTCCGACTTCTGCTCCAGCGCCAGACGCACAGCGGCGCGTTCGACGATGAGGCCGAGCAGCGCGCCGATGAGGAGGCCGAGCGGGGCCATCAGCCAGTAAGGCACGCCCAGCCCCAACAGCGTCAGGCTGCAAAAGGCCGAGAGCATGACCAGCTCGCCCTGGCCGAAATTGATGCTTTTGCTGGTGGCGAAAGTCAGTTGAAAGCCATAGGCGACCAAGGCGTAAACAAGGCCCATGAAAGCGCCGCTGACGCAGATTTGAATCAGGATCGAAGCATCCATCGGTTACTCAAAGCCAGCAGGGTGGAAAGGAATGATCCGGCCAGACGGCGGGATGGTAAACCCGGACTAACCCGGGGAGTGGACGCAAAAAACGGGACGAAAAAACAGGGGGCGACTCGCGCCCCCCTGTTTGCCGCCGACCGCTTTATTTACTCTTCTTGCCGCCCGCCGCCTTGGCCAGACGGGCCTTGTCCTCGGCGTGGGCGAAAGTCACGCGGCCATCCTTGACGACGCCCATGATGGTCTGGGCGCGGGTAAATGCCTCGTGGGTGTTTTCATCGTCCGGATTCCATTTGGAAAACGGTTTGTTCCAGGTGGCGATCACGCCCGGCACCGGCTCCTTCAAGTCTTCCAGCGCCTCCTTGATTTTCTCGCTGTTGGTGCTGCCCGCCTGTCTGGCGGCGGCGGCAAAGAGCAGCACGGCGTCGTAACCCTGCGCCGCCGAGACCGGCGAAGGAATGCGGCTGACGTTGTAATTGCGACGATAGCTGTTGATGAAGGCTTCGGCCCTGGGCGTCACCGGCTCCTCGATGAAGGTTTGCGGCATCATGCTGCCGTCGGCGTTTTTGCCAGCATTGTCGATAAAGTTGGACATCGACAGCGTCCACCCGCCGATCAGCGGCTCCTTCATGCCCAGCTTGGCCTTGCCGTTGGCGACGGCGGCGAGTTCCGGGCCGATGCCCCAGATCAGCACCGCCTGAGCGCCAGCCGACTTGGCGCGCAGCAACTGGGCGGTCATATCCTTGTCGCCGATATTGAACTTCTCGACGGCCACGACCTGGAGCTTGTCGCCCTGGGCCTTGATCTGCGCCTGCAAGTCATTACGACCGGAAACGCCGAAATTGGTGGCGTCGTGCAGGATGGCGACCTTGGTGAATTTGCGGTTGATCGCTTCCTCGACCACCATCGACGACTGAATGCCATCGTGCGCGGCAAAGCGGAAAATCGACAAAGTCGGCGGCTTGGCGTCGCGCCACTGCGTCATCGACGCCGAACCGGCGGCGGGCGTAATGATTTTGGTAATGCCTTTTTCCTGCAAATACTTGTCGCCAGCGAGCACGACGCCGGTGTTGGCGGTGCCGATGACGCCGGAGAGATCGTCCATGGCCGCCAGTTCCTGGCAGATCAACGCGCCGCGCTCGTTTTTGGCCTCGTCATCGCGCTCGACGATTTCGATGCGCATTTTTTTGCCGCCAATATCGAGGCCGCCATTGGCGTTGATTTCGTTGATGGCAAGCTTGGCGCCATCACGCATCGACACACCCATCGGCGCGGAACCGCCGGAGAAGGGGCCGGTGATGGCGATTTTGAGACTATCAGCGGCCATAGCCGCGCCAAGCGCGCTGGCGAGCAGGGTAGCAAGCAGGATTTTTTTCATCATGACTCCTCTTTGTAGTGGGTTGCTGCGACGGGGAAAAATAATACGACGGCTGATTATATGTCTATCAATACCTCAATTTCATAGCGATTGATTGCCGCAACGCGCTTCACCGGCAAGGATTCATTCCGTCTCCCCCTCAAGTAAAATAGGCCGATGGAACCCTTCTTCATCATCACCAATTGCCCCGACGAGACGGTCGCCAACGCCATCGCGCTCGCCGTCGTCGAAGAAAAACTGGCGGCTTGCGTCAATCTGCTGCCGCGCGTCCAGTCGATCTATCGCTGGCAGGGCGCGGTCGAGTCGGCGAGCGAA
>JAITWU010000251.1 GCA_031285115.1 Azonexus sp.
AGGCGCTGTATACCGAGGGTACGCAGGCCAGCGAATTCAAGCGCACCGTGTCGCGGCTGACCGAGATGCACTCGCGCGACTATCTGGCCCTGCCGCACCTGCCCGCGACGCCATGAAAATCGGAGGAAATCAATGAGAAAACCGCGTCACGCCGGACACAAAATATCCCTGATTCTTGCTGGCTTCTGTGCCCTGCTGATTCTGCCGTCGCTCGGCGCTTTTGTCTGGCTGTGGCAAACGCGCGGACTTGGCGATACGTGGACGCCGAGTCTGCTGGCCGTGGCGGCGTTTTTTGCCTGTTGCGCCGCTGTCCTGTTCACCATGAGCCTGCCACCGCAGCGGTTGCCGCCTGAAACAGAGGCGTGAGCGCACGGCGCTCACCGGCGGCGAAGTTTTTGTCCCCAGGCGGCAATGGCCCTGTCCAAGCCAAAGAGTAGACAGGTGCAGATGATCCATGCCGGGAACAGGAAGACGGATTCGGTTCGGGCCGGGGTCGAAATGAGCGCCAGAGCGCAGGCGGCGATGGCTGGCGTCGGTGATTCCTTTTGCGCCCAAAGCATGACCGTGGCGGGCCAGGCGATCAGGGTGGCGCTCAGACGGAGCGGCAGCGTTCTTGACGCCAGCCAGTGCGGGCGATGGTGGTAGATCAACATGCTCGACATGAACCACAAAGCGCCAGCCACTGCGCCACTCAACGGTCTTTGGATGAGATCGAGAAGGCCGAAGCCGATCAGGAGGCATAGGGACAGTACCCATGGCGCCACCATATCGGTACTGGTGGCCGGCCACTGCGCCAGCAGAAATGACAAAATGAGCAAAGCGGCAACGCCACCGGCGATAGCGCCATTGTTCATGCTGATGATGGTGCTGATGGCGAAGGCGACGAGAAGCAGCAGCAGATTCCACGTTTTCGAGGAATCTGTTTTGCGCTTTTCGGTCTCACCCTTTTGGCTGAGCGAGATAATGAGCCATACAAGAAGGATGAGACCGCCTAGGCCGCCGATGATGTTTCTCCCCGGAAAAAAGGTTTCTTCACAACCAGCCGCTTTCCAATGCCACAGTTCCGGCCAGCGCCAGCGCCAGGCAAGCGGTTGCCGCCAGCGTCCGAACCGGGATGCCTTGCCACATCCGGCCATCGCCGACGCCAAAGAAACGATGACGCCAGAGCTTTTGCCGAAAATCAATGGATGGGGTGTGGAACATAAAAACGACAAGACCACCGATAAAGGTCATCAAAAGAGTCAGCGCCGTGTCGTAATCCCCCCACGAAACGGCGGATAAAACCAGTGGAATCAGCAGGAATACGAGCCGCAGGAAGCCCGAGCCGTCCAAGGCGGCACTGATGCGATTCTGGAATGTTTGCTCGATGTCCATGGCCTTACGCTGGACGGGTTCCAGTTCCCGCCACAAGCGCCGGACGCGGCTGCTGGCGGATATGGGGTAAAGCATCAGTCGCCAGCCTTGCAAATACCGCATATCCTGAACGAAAGCGAAAATATCCCGGTAGCGGTTGAGGAAAGCCTCGTCCGGCTCAAATGACACGTCATTCTCGAAGAACAAATGTAAATCGCGTGCCCGCTGCCAGCCCAGTGTCTGGCTCACCCGAAAGTCATTCAGCCAGCTAAAACGCCGCCGCAAGGCATGGCGGACAATAAACGGCGGGCTGCCTTCCGCCGTCAATACGGCATCGGCGAAGCAGCGACTGGCTTCGTCGTGCAGGGAAAGGGGCAGGTTATCCAGTTCGTGTTCGAGAATTTTCCATTCGGCGAGGGTAGCGTCTCTATCGCGGGCGTCCAGTTTTTGCTTGAAGGCTTGGGCCAATTCGGCGGGCGCGCGCCATGTCGGTGGTTGCTCAGGTTTTTGCCAGGAGGCGTGCAGTTCTTCGGGTTGCTCGGTGTCGATTGTCCCGGCATTCTCGTCTGGTTCGCTGCTATGGGTCTCCAGCCATATTGTCTCGGCGGGCGCATCTTCCTCTTCAGCGGCGGGGGCGATTTCGACGGCGATTTTAAGAGCGAAGGCCAATTCGGCGGGGCGCCATGTCGGCAGTTGTTCAGGTTTTTGCCAGGAGGCGGGTGGTTCTTCGGGTTGCTCGGCGTCAATTGCTGCGGGGGCGTCGTTTTCCGCCGACTCTTCCACCATCCGTTTCGCCTGCATCTTGGCCGCCTCGTAGGCTTCGCGCAGGGCTTGGTAGGCGGCGGCATCGTCGTCGGGTTTTGTGTGTTTCAAACGGGCGGCGTAGGCGCTCTTGATTGCCTTGAGGTCGCTGGTCGGGGCGATGCCAAGGCGCTGCCAGATGGCGCTCACAGGACGAATCCGCGGTCGATGCTGTCGAGGTAGGTTTTGAATTCGCTGCGCGCCTGGCGAATCAGGTGTTCGTCCTGGGCATCGAGCGCCATTTCAAAGCGGGTCAGTTCGTGGCCGATGTTGGCGCGCAGGTTGCCGAGGTGGTCTTCGTAGAGGCGCTTGGCGCGGGCGAGGAGATAAATGTTTTCCTGCTTGTCGCGCGGGTGAATCTTGAGGCTTTGCATTTTTTCCAGCGCCTGCGCTACGGCGGCTTCGTCCATCACCTGAGAATCGCGGCGAATCAGGCGCTGCACGGTTTTGCCGGTGAGCGGCACATGCGCTTCGACTTCAAGGAGGCCGTTGGCGTCATAGGTAAAGCGCACCTTGACCGGGACTTCGCCCTTTGGCCGGGGCGGGACGGCGACATCGAGGGCGCCGAGCGGGAGATTTTCGCTGGCGGTGGGCGACTCGCCCTGGCGGATGTCAAGTTCGATCAGCGATTGATTGTCTTCAAGGGTGGAGAAACTCTGCACTTTGGAAACCGGCACCGGCGTATTGCGCTCGATGATCGGTGCGAAACGGTCGCCATGACGCTGGCCGCCGATTTCTTCGCTGACGGCAAGGCCGAGCGAGTAGGGCATGACGTCGGTGAGCACCACTTCAGCGAGCGCCGCATCGCGCGCCTTGAGGGCGGCCTGAATCGCCGCGCCATGCGCTACCGCTTCGTCGGGATTGATGGTGCGCAGCGGCAGACGCCCGAACAGGCGGGTGACCAACTGCCGCACCATCGGCAGGCGCGTGGCGCCGCCGATGAGCACGACTTCGTCGAGTTCTTCCGGACGCAGCCGGGCATCCATGAGCGCCCGTTCGATGGGGCGGCGCAGACGCTGGAGCAGCGGGGCGGCGCACGCTTCGAAATCGGCGCGGGAAATGTTGCCGCTGATGTCCTTGCCGTCCAGGCGCAGCGCGAGTTCGACGCTGTCTTTTTCGCTCAGGTCGCGTTTGGCTTGTTCGGCGCTGCGCCACAACAGTTTGTTGGTCAGCGCCGCCTGCCGCTCGGCTTCGCCGACGCCGGTCTGGCGCAGAAACTGGTCGAGCAGCGCGACCACGAAATCTTCGCCGCCGAGCCGCGTGTCGCCCGCGCTGGCGCGAACTTCGACCACGCCCTCGAAATATTCGAGAACCGAGACATCAAAGGTGCCGCCGCCGAGGTCGAAAATGAGAAAAGTCGCGTGATCGCGGCGCTCCTGCAAACCGTAGGCCAGACCCGCCGCCGTCGGCTCGTTGAGGAGGCGCTCGACCTTCAGCCCGGCGAGATGCCCCGCCGTTTGCGTCGCCTTGCGCTGAACGTCGTTGAAATAGGCCGGAACGGTAATGACCGCCTCGCTGACCGGCTCGCCCAGCCAGGCTTCGGCGTCGGCCTTGAGGGCGCCGAGGATGAGGGCGCTCAATTCCTCGGCGCGCAAACGCCGGTTGCCAAGCGTGACTTCGTGATCGCTGCCCATCCAGCGTTTGAAATTGCTCGCCGTGCGCTGCGGATGCGTCGCCAGCCGCTCGCGCGCCGCCAGCCCGGTCAGCCAGGCGCCGTCATCGGCGAGACTGACGACCGAGGGCGTCAGAACATGGCCGAGGGCATTCGGGATGAGGCAAGGCCCGCCATCCCGAAAAACGCCGACGAGACTGTTGGTGGTGCCGAGGTCAATGCCGATGATCATCGCGGCATGGCTGCTTTCAGACCGCCTTGAGCGCCTGATCGAGGTCGGCGATCAGATCGTCGATATGCTCGATGCCGACCGAGAGGCGGATCATGTCTTCGGAAACGCCGGCGCGGGCGAGTTCTTCCGGCGCCAGTTGGCGGTGGGTGGTGGACGCCGGGTGGCAGGCGAGCGTCTTGCAGTCGCCGATATTGACCAAGCGGGTGACCAGCTTGAGCGCATCCTGGAAGCGGCCACCGCCTTCGCGTCCGCCTTTGACGCCGAAGTTGAGGATGCCGGAAGCGCGCCCGCCCATGTATTTTTGCACCAGCGCGTGATCCTTGTGTTCGGGCAGCCCGGCGTAATTGACCCAGCCGACGTTGGCGTGATCGCGCAGGAAGCGGGCGATTTTGAGCGCGTTGTCGCAGATGCGATCCATGCGCAGCGCCAGCGTTTCGACGCCTTGCAGAATCAAAAAGGCGTTGAAGGGGCTGATCGCCGCGCCCATATTGCGCAGCGGCACGACGCGGGCGCGGGCGATGTAGGCGGCGGGGCCGAGGGCTTCAGTGTAGATGACGCCGTGGTAGGAAACATCCGGCTCGTTCAAACGCTTGAATCTGGCCCTGTGCTCGGCCCACGGGAATTTGCCGCTATCGACGATGATGCCGCCGAGCGAGTTGCCGTGACCGCCGAGATATTTGGTCAGGGCATGGACGACGATGTCAGCCCCATGCTCGAAGGGGCGGCACAGGTAGGGGGAGGGCACGGTGTTGTCGACGATCACCGGCACGCCGTGTTTGTGGGCGATGGCGGCGAGTTGCTCGAAATCGGTGATATTGCCGAGCGGGTTGCCGACCGATTCGCAAAAGACGGCTTTGGTTTTGCCGTCGATCAGTTTTTCAAAAGTTTGCGGATCGCGGTAATCGGCAAAGCGCACGTCGATACCGTACTGCGGCAGGGTGTGGGCAAAGAGATTGTAGGTGCCGCCGTAGAGGGTACTCGACGTGACGATGTTGTCGCCCGCCTCGGCAATGGTCTGAATCGCGGCGGTAATGGCGGCCATGCCGGAAGCCATCGCCAGCCCGGCAATGCCGCCTTCGAGCGCGGCGATGCGCTTTTCCAGCACATCCTGGGTCGGAGTCATGATCCGCGTGTAGATGTTGCCGGGCACTTTGAGGTCGAACAGGTCGGCCCCGTGCTGGGTGCTGTCGAAAGCGTAGGAGGTGGTCTGGTAGATCGGCACAGCGACCGCGCGGGTGGTCGGGTCGGGGCTGTAGCCGCCGTGTACGGCAAGGGTTTCGAGTTTCATGCAGGTCTCCCGGTCGGAATAAAAGCGAGAGTGTAGCAGGGCGCGAGCGGCTGCCAGCAGCCATTTTCTGCTGGTCGCGCAAGGCAGAAACCGCGCCTCAGATCAGGATGTAGCGGTGATTGTGCTTTTCGTTTCGTAACGCGGCGGCGGCTTCAGCGGCCGGAAAGCTGACCAGACAAGTCAACCATTGCCGCCGGTCGCTGCAATGCAGGAGCGGCAAGGCCGAGGCGTCGTCAGCCGTCGCGGCTGGCGGGTCGATGCGCAAATAGCTTTCCGGCGCGGCGAGCCAGCTTTGCAAGCCCTTGACGATATTCTCCGGCATCAACTCGCGCCCCGTTTCCGTCGCTTCTGCGGGCGGCTCGCTGACGCCAACGCCTTGATCTTGTTCCGAGGCCATGCGCTGCATACGGTCATGGCGGCGCAGCTTGTGGAGATGTTCGGCAAAATTGCCGAGCAGGCGGTCGAGCGCCGCCAGACAGATTTGCTCACGACAGGCTTCGATGCTGGTGGTCAGGCTGTGCAGGGTATGGTCGGTGAGGCTGGATGCGCCGTTGGCCGTCGTTTTCCGGCGCATCCCGAGGAGGGCGTGAATTTCGCCATCGGCGGGCAATTGGGGCATGTGTTTCTTGGCCGCCAGACTGCATCCGAGGGCCTGGCTGATTTCTTCGGCATTGGCGAACAGCGGGCCGGGCGTCACCGCCAGCGGCCCGGGCAGGGCGGCGACCTGACGCTCGAAATAAGCCAGCGTCGTCCTGGCTGCGGGCAGCAGACTCCCGAAAAAAGCCGGGGTCGTATGGATCTGGTTGCCGACGGTGACTTCGATGCGCGTCAGCAGCGAATCCTGTTTGACGGGCATTGTCGGGGAAGAACGGATGAGGCGAGCCAGTTTGCCAAGCATGGTGTCGGTCTCCTGAAGAAAGGGATGATGTCCGGGTTGTACCGCTATCTTGTGCCGTTAATCTTGCGCTGCTGTCTCTTGTTACCTCAAAAACCCCCGGTGTGCAAATGGAAATGGCCGGTTTCCGGGCTGCGGCTCAGGTTTAAGGCAGGGGTTTTTTATTGTAACAAGATACTGCAATCGCCAATCATCGTTTTGTGATATGCCATTCCACTATTCCGGCCCTTGAGTATGTTTAGAAAAGCCCCTCGCCCCCTTGGGGGAGAGGGGTTGGGGAGAGGGGGTTGCAACCGGAAAAACGCTCGCCCCCTCGCCCTTTTCCAATACCCGCTACCCCCCGCCATGCAGCAAAAAGCGTCCCGGATGCACGGCATCGGCCAAGTCGCGTTCGAGCGGCAGCGGCTCGCCTTCGAGATAACTCAAGAGCAGATCGGCCATCAGCGCCGACCAGACAATGCCGCGTGTGCCAAAGCCCTGGACGCACCACAGGCCGGGCGTCGCTGGCAAGTTGCGCAAACGGCGGTTGGTGGCGGTGTCCGGCGGCACGAGCGGGCCGACGATGGGCAGGCGATCCGGCGACATCGGGCGAAAACCGACGCGGCCAGGCAGGTCTTCCGGGGTGACGCCAGCGGCGAAATCAGGCAGGGTCAAGCGCAGGGCGGCGAGGTTTTCGGCGTGGTCTTTGGCGCGCAGGCCGGGTTCATCATCATCGTAACTGCTCGTTGCGCCAATCAGGCGGACGCCATCGACTACCGGCAGGGCGTAGCCAAACTGAAACAGCGCCACCTCAAGAGCGGGCGCGGCGCTGGATGGCAGATGGCTGACCTGGCCGCGAGCGGCGCGTTGCGGCAGGTGGGCGAACTGGGCAAAACGCGGCGCAGCGACGCCGCTCGCCATGACCAGCACCGGCGCGGCGGCAAGGAGACGGCCATCGGCAGCCAGCGCCTGCCACTCTCCGTTATCCGCGTTGCGTTCGAGGGCTGCGACGGCGCTGGAAAAACGGCAGTCGATGCGCTCAGGAAAAGCCGCCAGCGCCGCCCGGCAAAGCGACGGCGGCTGCGCCCAACCGGCAGTCGGGAACCACCAGCCGCCGCGCCGCAGCGGCTGTTTGAGGCGCGCCGAGGCGGCTTCCCGGTCGGCAAATTGGAAAAATTCAGGCGGCAGGCCAAGTTGCTCGACGGTTCGCCGCTGCTGCGCCTCGTGCTCGGCTTCCCGCGCCAGATGCAAAATGCCGCAGGCCGACCAGCGGGCCGTCGGCAGGGTTTCGAGTAAAGCGCGGGTGGCGAAAAAACCGGCGCGGGTAAGGCGGGCGAGGCGGTTGTCGTCGGCGCTCGGCAGTGGCCGCAACATCCCGGCGAGATTGCCGGAAGCGCCGTCGCCCGCCGCTGCTTTTTCTTCCAGCACGGTAACTTGCCAGCCCGCCGCCGCCAGCCGGTGGGCGGCGGTGCTGCCAGCAACACCCGCGCCAATCACCATCGCCCGCCGTTCAGCGGGCAGGGGGCGGCGATCAGGCCGCTGCGAGCGGAAACGGCCTGTCAACATCTGGCGCTTGCCAGCGAAACCGGGGCGTTTTTCCAGATCGAACTCAGCGGCCGCCAGCGCCGCGCGCACCTCGCCCGCCACCGACCAGGTCGAGAGCGTCGCCCCCGGCGCGGCCATGCGGGCCAGCCCCCGGCACAGGCGCGGCGTCCACAGTTCCGGGTTTTGGGCGGGCGAAAAACCGTCGAGGTAATAAGCGTCGACCGAGGCGTCGATGCTGCCGAGTTCCGTGGCCGCATCGCCAAACAACAGGGTCAGAACGACCTGGCCGTCGGCAAAATAAAGCCGGTGCATCCCCGGCGTCAGCGGCGGCCAGCGGCGCTGCAACTCGCCCGCCAGCGCCGCCAGCTCCGGCCAGGCGCGATGGGCGCGGGCAAGGTCGGCGGCGGTCAACGGATGTTTTTCGACAGAAACGAAATGCAGCCGCCGACAACGCCGGGGATCATCACGCCAGGCTTGCCAGGTGGCGAGAAAATTAAGCCCCAGCCCAAAGCCGGTTTCGAGAATGACGAAACGCTGCCGACCCTGCCAGCGCGTTGGTAAATCGTTGCCGCCAAGAAAAACATGCCGCGCCTGCGCCGGGCCGCCGTGGGCCGAGTGGTAAACATCGCCAAAGACGACAGAGCAGGGCGTGCCGTCAGCGGTGAAATCGAGTTGGCCGGGATGGAGTTTGGGCACGGGGGAATCAGTTGGCGCTGTTATTCCATTTCCAGATCAAACGATTACTTTGTCGACTTCGCTTGCCGTGCGACAGCACTGCCTGCGCTTCGTCTTCGCGTACTCGCTTGATCTGAAAATGGAATTAGCTATAGGGATAACAAACTCAGCGCATAGATGCCGCCAAGTCCTGACAAAAGCGAAAAACCGGCGAAAACGAGATGGCCGATGAGTCCGTGCTGCTTGCTTATAACGGTCAGCCAGGCGCCAAGCAGACAGGTGGCAGCAGCAAGTATGGCGGCTCCGGCAAGCGCCGAGCCGAGCAGTTCGCCAGCGAAGCCACCCCAAACCGCCCCGATTAAGGCTAATCCAAGGAAAGCGACGGGTTTCGATAGCGGCGGCGAAGGAACAGAGGCAAAGAGAGGAATGCCAGTCATCGTGCGTCCCTGCCAGATCAAGCCGAAGCCAACACCGAAAAAGAGAATTGAAAATCCGACGACCGGCCCAAGCAGATTGCCAACCAGAAATCCAAAGATAGACGCCAGCGCGAGACATAGCAGAAAACGCCATGCAAAAAGAACAGCCATGATTGAGGGAGCGATGTCGGGTGTATCCATAAGTGGACTTATTATATTATGATTTTGTATATACAATAAAGGCCGCAGGTTGTATCAAATAATCGTTGGTAATAGTTTATTGCGTTGCAGTTTATCCAGCCTGCCAGTCAATCTGGGCTACGCCTGTGGAAGGCGAGGTCGCCGGGGTGGAATTTGGACAAGGAGTGGAATCAGTATCAGACAACACGACTGAGGTTAAATATCGGCAGATACATTGCCCCCACGACAATGACAGCCGAGCAGCAGAGTATGAGTAGCAATAGCCAGAAGCCGATGATGTGGTTTGTGCGGATGCGCGGCGTATAGGCGCTTTCCAATGAAATGAGGACAGCAGGCACGAATGCGATCAACGGCCAGACAAACAGCGCGAACCGGTAGTTGATGACGGCTGCGGTAGGGTTTGGAAGATCAACGCCAAAATTCTGAAAAACCTCCTCGAACGCCGGTATGGCGAAGACTACGAATGCAGGAAAGGCAAATGATGTGAGGAAGATGAGCCAGTAGGCGATGAGCAGAACTTTGCTGCGCGGAGCAACGTGGGCCTTGGGATCAGGCGGTGGAGGCAGGGCTGGTGACTCGGCCAACTTCGCGCCAGCAGGTTTGCCGGGATTGGGTGTATTTAGACTTTTTTCTGCCGAGACAATCTTGTTATAAACGAGCACTCCTGCGGTGGCAGGAAACAACGCAATGAATCCGTAGCTCAACGCTGCTACGGAATCATATTGGAAGGCATAGATGGCGGCGATAAAGCTGCAAATGACTGCCAGAAGAGATGTTAGCGCGCAGATCAGTCGAAGTTTTTGTAATTTTGATTCTGGCTCAGCAATATTGTTTAGGCTCAATTTATTCAATGTTTTTTCCTTTGTTGGGATCTAACGCCTGAACCAAGGCGCGCCGCAAAGCGACATCTGCTTCAGGCCCCATTTGATAAAGGCTGAACGCGATAGGCGCACATTGCGGCTTTCATCTGTGATTGCTCGGTCGTCTCATTGGGGTAAAGCAGATAACTCGGCGCGAGAATTGGCGTAACGGCGGTCGCTTTAATCACGAAAACACTGCGAATTGGAAATCTTGAGCCTGCAATCTGCTCAAGTGGCTTGGCCCAATGCCTGAACTCGGAAGATGTATTGGGAATATCTGCGGCTAGCCCCGAAACCTTGTAGCCCTTTTGTGAAAACACATCAATAAAGCTGACGCAGACTGCGGGGTTGCTGTGAATATTTCTGGCGCTGTCAGGCGATGCGATGTTGGCGATGACAAGGTGCTGTTCATCAAACGCCGTAAATATTTCTTTGGGCGAAACATTCGGCTGCCCGCCGCCATCAACCGTGGCGAGCCAGCACAGAACGCTCCGCTGAGTGGCTTCAATGATCTTGGCGGTGAGCATGATGATGTCGTGACCGGATTATTCCGGTCGCATCGACGGAAACAAAATCACATCGCGGATCGCTGGAGAGTCGGTCAGCAGCATGATCAGCCGGTCGATGCCGATGCCGCAGCCGCCGGTGGGCGGCAGGCCGTATTCGAGGGCGCGGATGAAATCGGCGTCGTAATACATCGCTTCCTCGTCGCCCGCTTCCTTGGCTTTGGCCTGTTCGAGAAAACGCGCGGCCTGGTCTTCGGCGTCGTTGAGTTCGGAAAAACCGTTGGCGATTTCGCGGCCAACGATGAACAGCTCGAAGCGTTCGGTGATTTCCGGATTGCTGTCGGAAGCGCGGGCGAGCGGCGAGACTTCGACCGGATAGTCGATGATGAAAGTCGGTTCCCAGCACTGCGCTTCGGCGCAGGCTTCAAACAACTGCAATTGCAGGCTGCCGAGGCCGCCCGGCTTTATTTTCTCGCCGCAGGCGCGGATTTGGGCTTTGAGCCAGTCAGCGTCGGCCAGTTGGGCGTCGGTGAATTCCGGGCGCTCGCTCTGGATGGCCTGGTTGATGGTCAGCCGCCGGAAAGGCTTGGAGAGATCGAGTTCGCGGCCCTGATAGATAAACACTTCTTGGCCCAGCGCCTCGCGGGCGGCGTGGCGCAGCAAGCCCTCGGTGAAATCCATGAGCGTGCCGTAATTGGCATACGCCTCGTAGAACTCCATCATCGTAAATTCCGGGTTGTGGCGCGGACTCAAGCCCTCGTTACGAAAATTGCGGTTGATCTCGAACACCTTTTCAAAGCCGCCGACGACCAGCCGCTTCAAATACAACTCCGGCGCAATGCGCAGAAACTGCTGCATGTCGAGCGCGTTGTGGTGCGTCACGAACGGCTTGGCCGCAGCGCCGCCGGGAATCGGGTGCATCATCGGCGTTTCGACCTCCATGAAGCCGTGGCCGGTCATGTAATTGCGGATCGAGGCGACGATGGCCGAGCGGGCGCGGAAGACGAAGCGCGTCTCCTCGTTCATGATGAGATCAACGTAACGCTGGCGGTATTTCAGTTCCTGATCGGCGAGGCCGTGGAATTTATCCGGCAGCGGGCGTAGCGATTTGGTGAGCAGCCGGATTTCCGTGGCTTGAATCGACAGTTCGCCGGTTTTGGTTTTCATCAATGTGCCGACGACGCCGAGAATATCGCCCAGATCCCAGGTCTTGAAGGCGGCGTAAGCGTCTTCGCCGATTTTGTCGCGGGCGACGTAAATCTGGATGCGGCCCGAGAGATCCTGCACCGTGGCAAAAGACGCCTTGCCCATGACCCGCTTCAACATCATGCGACCGGCCACCTTGACCTCAACCGGCAGCGCCGCCAGTTCTTCGGCGCTTTTTTCGCCATAGCCCTGATGCAGAATGGCCGCCGTGTTTTCGCGCTGAAAGTCGTTGGGAAAGGCTTTGCCGGTCTTGCGCCACTCCGAGAGCTTGGCGCGGCGCTCGGCGATGATGTGGTTTTCGTCTGGCGGGGTGGGGGTTTCATGGGTAGACATCGGGAATCCTTGGTTTCTAGGCAACTGTAAATTACAACACAACTGATCTTCTTATTCTTCTTGTTTACCCCCGCAATTTGGCAAACGCCGCCGCCATCGCGTTGCTGGCGGGCGGCGGGGCGTTGTGGCGGGTTTGTTGGCGGGTGAGCGCGTTGTTGTGTTGATTGCTGCGCTGGGTGGCTTCGGCGCTGCGGGTTTTGCCGGGTTCGTCGGCAAGGCGCATGGTCAGCGCGATGCGCTGGCGGGCGAGGTCGATTTCGAGCACTTTGACTTTGACGACTTGCCCGGCTTTGACGACGCTGTGCGGGTCTTTGACGAAGGTGGAAGATAGCGCCGAGATGTGCACGAGGCCGTCCTGATGGACGCCGATGTCGACAAAAGCGCCAAAGGCGGCGACGTTGGTGACGACGCCTTCGAGAATCATGCCGGGGCGCAGGTCTTTCATTTCCTCGACGCCGTCGGCGAAGGTGGCGGTTTTGAATTCCGGGCGCGGGTCGCGGCCCGGTTTTTCCAGTTCGCGCAGGATGTCCTGCACGGTCGGCAGGCCGAAATGATCGTCGGTGTATTTGGCCGGATTGAGATTTTTGAGGGCGCGGCTGTCGCCGAGAAGGCTCTTGATCGGCTGCTTGAGGTCGATGATGATTTTTTCGACCAGCGGGTAGGCTTCCGGATGCACGGCGGAGGCGTCGAGCGGGTTGTCGCCGTGGGGCACGCGCAGAAATCCGGCGGCCTGCTCGAAGGTTTTGTCGCCAAGGCGCGGCACTTTTTTGAGTTCCTGCCGCGATTTGAAGGCGCCGTGAGCATCGCGGTAGCTGACGATATGGGCGGCGAGACCGGCGTTCAGCCCGGAAATGCGGGTGAGCAGCGGGATTGAAGCGGTATTCACATCGACGCCGACGGCATTCACGCAGTCTTCGACCACGGCGTCGAGCGAGCGGGCGAGCCGGGTTTGTGAAACGTCGTGCTGGTACTGGCCGACGCCGATGGATTTGGGTTCGATTTTGACGAGTTCGGCGAGCGGGTCTTGCAGGCGGCGGGCAATGGAGACCGCGCCGCGCAGCGACACGTCCAGCTCGGGGAATTCTTTGGCGGCGAGTTCGGAGGCGGAATAAACGGAAGCTCCGGCTTCGGAGACGACGATGCGCGTCAGGCCCGCTTGCGGGTAGCGTTTGATGACATCTTGCGCCAGTTTGTCGGTTTCGCGGCTGGCCGTGCCGTTGCCGATGGCGATCAGCGTCACGCCGTGTTTGGCGGCCAGCCGGGCGATGGTGGCGATGGAGCCGTCCCAGTCGTTGCGCGGTTCGTGCGGATAGATGGTGGCGGTGTCGAGCAGCTTGCCGGTGGCGTCGACAATGGCGAGTTTGCAGCCGGTGCGGATGCCGGGGTCGATGCCCATCGTCACATGCTGACCGGCGGGCGCGGCGAGCAGCAGGTCTTTCAGGTTTTTGCCGAAGATGCGGATGGCTTCTTCTTCGGCGCGTTCGCGCAATTCGCCGGTGAGTTCGAGTTCGAGATGGGTGTGGATTTTGACTTTCCAGGTCCAGCGCACGGTGTCGGCCAGCCATTTGTCCGCCGGGCGGTTTTTGCCGCTGATGCCGAAACGGGCGGCGATGCGTAATTCACAGGGGTTGGCTCCCGGTTTCACGGCATCTTCGTTCAATTCCGAATCGAGGATGAGCGCAAGGCTGAGAAAACCTTCGTTACGCCCGCGCAGCAAGGCCAACGCCCGGTGCGAGGGAATCTCGGCGATGGCTTCGGCAAAGTCGAACCAGTCGCGGAATTTGGCGCCTTCGATTTCCTTGCCTTCGATGACGGTGGATTTGAGAAAACCGTGGTCTTTCAGGTGGTCGCGCAGGGTTTGCAGCAGTTCGGCATCCTCGGCGAATTTTTCCATGAGGATTTGCCGCGCCCCGTCGAGCACAGCCTTGATGTCGGCAAAACCGGCTTCGGCGTTGAGGTAGTTGGCGGCTTCAAGCTCCGGCGTCAGTTCGGGGTTTTCGAGGAGCGCCAGGGCCAGCGGCTCGATGCCCGCCTCGCGGGCGATCTGCGCCTTGGTGCGGCGTTTTTGTTTGTAGGGCAGATACAAATCTTCGAGCCGCTGCTTGGTTTCGGCGTTGTCGATTTCGCTTTTGAGTTCGGGCGAGAGTTTGCCTTGTTCCTCGATGCTCGCCAGAATCGCCGTCCGGCGCTCTTCCAGTTCGCGCAGATAGCCGAGGCGCTCGGCCAGGAGGCGCAATTGCGTATCGTCGAGTTCGCCGGTCGCTTCCTTGCGGTAACGGGCGATGAAAGGCACGGTCGCGCCTTCATCCAGAAGGTTGACGGCGGCTTCGACCTGCGACGGGCGGACCTTGAGTTCGGCGGCAATGCGGTGGGCGATGGGGAGCAGCATGGGGCGTGGCGCAACAGAAAAACGGGGGGGCGAATGATGCGCAATCCCGAACTAAATTACAACCGCTGGAACAATGGTGTAGCATTCCCGCAATGCCCATTTCATCACAAGGAGAAGCGTATGAAAGTTGACACCTATCTGTTTGGTTCGATTGAAGTTGCTCCGGAAAAAGTCATTACTTTTCCCAATGGCTTGGTCGCCTTCGAGAACGCCAAGCGTTACACCTTGATTCAGGAGGATGCGCAGAGCGGCAGCTTTACCCTGCAATCGCTCGACGAACCGGGGCTGGCGCTGCAAATCGTCGATCCCTCGACCCTTGGCTTTCAGTACGAACTCCAGTTGAGCGGGGCCGAATCGGAATTGCTGCAATGGCCCGCGCCTACCGACGTGGCGGTCATGCAGGTGTTGTCGAAGAAAGAAACCGATGGTAAATCCGGCATCGTGCCCAATCTGCGCGCGCCGCTGCTGATTAACCTCAAAGCGCGGCTCGGTCTGCAAAAAGTGATGGAAACTTTCCGTCCGAACGTCACGCTGTCGAATCTCGCCAGCGCGGTTTGATTATTTACCGGCGGCTGCCGGTCAGGCGCGGGGCTGCGGCCCCGCGTCGTCGTTTACAGGGCGCGTTTTACAGGGCGTGCAGCGTATCGCGGTAACGGGCGGCATTGGCGACGTAATTTGCCGCTGCGGCCCGCAGCCGGGCGATTTCCTCATCGCTCAATTGGCGCGCCACCCGGCCCGGCGAGCCGACGATCAAAGAGCGTTCGGGAAATGCCTTGCCCTCCGGAATCAGCGTATTGGCCCCGACGATGCTCTCTTTGCCGATCACCGCGCCGTTGAGGATGACCGCGCCGATGCCGATCAGGCTGCCGTCGCCGATGACGCAGCCATGCAGCATGGCCAGGTGGCCGACGGTGACGTCAGCGCCGATGCGCAGCGGCACGCCATCATCGGTATGCAGCACGGAACCGTCCTGAATATTGGTGTTGTCGCCGATTTCGATCGGATCATTGTCGCCGCGCAGGGTGACGTTCCACCAGACCGAGGCGTTGGCGCCGAGGCGGACATCGCCGATCACCGTGGCATTGGGGGCGACCCAGACATGCGGGCCGAGTTGCGGCGCTTTATCGCCGAGTTTGAAGAGGGGCATGGCGTTTCCTTGATTGGATTAGCTTGCTTCGCCTTCAAGCGTAAAGGCCGCGCCGTCGCCCTGGGCGAGCAGGGTGCTTAACACTGGCAGTGTCTCGCGCAAGGTTTTTTTCAGCGTCCACGGCGGGTTGATGATGAACATGCCGCTGCCGTGCATACCAAAGCCGTCGCGGGCGGGGGCGCTGACTTGCAGGGTGGCGTGCAGCCAGTTGGCGGCGCCAAGCGCCTTGAGCCGCGCTGGCAGCTTGAGCGCCTCCGGCTTTTGCAACAGCGGATGCCAGAGGGCGTAAATGCCGGTCGGAAAGCGTTTTAAGGCGTCCTGCAAACTGCTGATGACCTGAGCGTAGTCGTCGCGCGTTTCGTAAGACGGGTCGATCAGCGTCAGGCCGCGCCGTGGCGGCGGCGGCAACAGGGCTTTCAGCCCGGCGAAGCCATCGCCAGCGGTGACCATGACCTGCCGCCCGGCGTCGCTGAAACATGCCTGCAACAGCTTGACATCGCTGCTGTGCCGCTCAAAGAGACGCAGCCGGTCGCCCGCGCGCAACAACTGGCTGGCCAGCCAGGGCGAGCCGGGATAGTGGCGCAACTGACCATCCGGATTGAGCAGGCGGACGAAATCGACGTAATCGGCAGCGGCGGGCGGCAGGTTTTTGGCGTGCCACAGACGGCCAATGCCATCGCGGTATTCGGCGAGTTTTTCGGCGGGCGCTGAATCAAGGGCGTAACGACCAGCGCCAGCGTGGGTGTCGATGATCCAGAAGGGCGCGGGTTTTTCGCCCAGATATTGGGCGATCTGGATCAGGATCAGGTGTTTTAAGACATCGGCGTGATTGCCGGCGTGAAAGGCGTGGCGATAACTGAGCACCGGAAAATTAGCTGGGCTGTTCGAGGGTGAAGAATTCTAACCCTTCGTTGGCTTCCATGACGCGCCCGATTCGCCGTTCGATGGTT
This sequence comes from Azonexus sp., assembly GCA_031285115.1. Lineage (GTDB taxonomy): Bacteria > Pseudomonadota > Gammaproteobacteria > Burkholderiales > Rhodocyclaceae > Azonexus. The sequence continues at coordinate 16,389 of JAITWU010000251.1, forward strand.
TGGCCGAATATTTTGAGCGACAACTGCTGGCCGCTGCGCAGGGTGTTGGGCGAAACGATCAGACCGGCCTGCGCGCCCCATGCTGGCAGGCCGTGCAGGAAGATGGCGCGGTCGCCATCCGGCAGGATGACGACGCTGACCTGCGGCGACAGCAATTGCAGGCCGAGTTCGAGCCGGTTGCGCCCGGCGATTACCCGGCGCACCAGACAGACGTGGGTGCGGCACGATTCGCGCGGTTGCAGCGCGACGATCTGACCGACGCCGAAGGAGCTGCGCTTGCCACGGACGAAGCGCGCCAGAAAACCATCGGGACTTTCATTGACCAGCGACCACTCGCCGCTGACGAAGGGGCGCGGGTTGCCATCTTCTGGCGTATCGAGGAGACGCCGCGAACAGGCGCCGCCATCGAGAAAGGCGATTACCTCGTCCAGCCCGTTGACCAGGTCGGCGCGCGGACGAAAGCGGATGCGGCCAAAGCGGCGGGCGCTGCGGCCATCGAGCGCCAGCCGCAGGGATTGCAGCAGGGCTGGCGGAGCCGCCAGTTCCGGCTGTAGCGTCTGGCCGGGCTGATGTGCGAGATTGCGGTCGATCGCGGCCAGCACCTCGGTGCAGTCGATCAGCAAGCCGCCGGTTTTTGGCTCGTCTGCTGATTGGTGGGATAGCGGCAGGCCGGGGTGGGCCTCTTCGACGCGGACCAGAAAGTGCGGACTGGTTGTCTGCTGCGCCAGCGCCTCGCGCCTCGCGACGCTGACCACGGCGTAGGGCGCCAACTGGCGGGCGCAGCGGTAAACCGTGTCGAGATCGCCGCGCGGCTGGCGCTGCGGGTCAAAGTAAGCGAGCAATAGAGCGCCGAGATATTCGTGCTCGATCGGGGCCGTATCGCCATTGAGCGCCTGTCGACCCGGATGACAGGTCATCTGGTAGAGGGCGTGCAGTTGCAGCCAGGAACGCGCCGACGGTAGGGCGCAGGCGCGGTGAGCCAGCAACTGGCGGCGGGCGAGCAGGGTGATGACGCGCTGGGTGGCGCGGTAAAATAGCGGCGCGGTTTCGTTGCCGCTGCGTTTGCTGGCGCTGTGGGCGATGTCGGCGTAGCACTGGGCGAGGCGCTTGATCAGATTGTCGACCTGCAAGGCGCTGGTTCGGGCGGCCGGTGACAGCGGCAAGGGCGCGGCGCTGGTTTGGCATTCGAGTTCAGCGAGGGCCGGTTCGATTTCCTGGCAGACCGCCTCAAGTTGGCGGAAGCGTTGCAAACGACCGCGCTGCCGGGCAATCTGCGGCAGAACGTCATGGTAGATATGCACCAGCGCATCATGCCGCGAATCGCCTGTCATCCCCGACAGGGCGACGGTGTCTCCCGACGGATGGGCGAAAGAGAGAAGTTCGCGCAAGCGCTGCAAGGAAACGCTCATTTATTGTTATTGACTGATTGATGACATTGATATTGTCCAGCGAATTTAATACTTTCTTTAGACCTACATCATAAATTGATTTACTTTCCAATGTCATGGAGTTTATTGAGGTAACGATTATCGTCGCGCTGGCCGCCCTCATCGGTTTCTGGCTCGACACCCTGAAGGCCCGCGAGGCAGGCAGCCGCGCGGCGCGGCAGGCTTGCGCCGAGGAAGGGCTGCAATTTCTCGATGACAGCGTCGTTGGCCAATCGCTGCGCCCGGCCCGCGATAGCAACGGCCAGCTTCGTCTGCGTCGGGTCTACCGCTTTGAATACAGCGATACCGGCGACAACCGCCGCAGCGGCAGCGTTACCCTGCTCGGCAGCGAAGTCGAATTTGTCCACATCCGCCCGCAGCTTTATGTCGTGCCCAAGTCACAGGAAGGCTGACTGGGCCTTGTCAAATTTCAGATGTCCCTGCCGGAGCGCGGCGCTGGCTCCGGTTCGCGTCCGGAAAACAGCCGCACCACCTTGCGCAGCAACCCGGACAAAAAGCGCCAGCAGCGCCGGATCAGCCAGATGCTGACGATCAGCGCCAGCAGCAGGGCAATGCCGAAGAGCAGCGGGTGCGTCAGGGCCAGCCACAGGCCGCCGACTGTCATGCCGTCTTCGGCGAGCGACGCGCCGATGTTGGTAAACGGTTCGGGCGAAGTGTTGATGGCGGCGCGCGCGGTGGTTTTGGCGGTGTGCGCCGTGGCCGCCAGACTGCCGCCGACGATGGCCGCCACCGTCGCCAGCGCCGCCTGATCGGCGCTGAAAACCGAGGCCGCCAGCGCCGCCCCGGCCGGGATGCGAATGGCGGTATGAACGAAATCCCACAAGGAATCCAGCCCCGGAATCTTGTCGGCGAAAAATTCGATAAAAACCATGAAACCGCTGGCGGTAATGACCGCCGGATGCGACAGAAGGCTCAATCCATCGGGCAGCGGCATCCAGCCGAAGCGGCCAGCCAGCCCGACGATCAGGATCACCAGATACAAACGCACGCCGCTCGCCCAGCCAAGCGCGGCGGCGAGCGCGAGCAGTTGCGGCAGGGTCAGGGCGTCCATGAGCTTCCTTGGCGTTTAATCGGGCGAGACTTCGATTATGTTCGAGAAAACGCCGCCTGGCTCATGTCAGGTCGTGCCCCAGCAGGTAGCCGGAGGCCGCGCCGGTGCCCGCGCCGGGCCAGGTGCTGGCGCCGATGTGGAAGAGGCGGTCGATGCCGGTGCGCCATCTGGAGCGGCCAAAGGCCGGGCGGAAGATGAAAAACTGGTCGAGATGGTGGCTGCCGGAAAGACTGTCGCCGCCGACGAGATTGGGGTTGTCGCGCTCCAGATCGGCGGGCGACAGCACACAGCGGCCAAGGATGGACTGGCGCAGACCGGGGGCGTGGCGTTCGAGCATATCGAGCACCCGTTCGGCGTAGATTTCCTTGATCTCGTCCCAGGGCGCGGCGGCAATCTGCCCGGCGGCGTCGCCCTGCGGCGTGGCGGGCAGGACGCGCGCCTGCACCCAGAGCACATGCTTGCCCGCAGGGGCGCGCGAGGGATCGAAGGCGGTCGGCTGGCCGACGACGAGAACCGGCTCGGCAGGCAGCAATCCGGCCAGCGCCTGGTTATAGACCTGGGCGATGTGATCGAGCGAGGGGGCGAGATGGACGTAGGCGAAGGTTTGCAATTCCGCGCCCGCCCGCCAGTTGGGCAGGGCGTCGAGGGCGAGATGGATCATCATCGTCGCCGGGCCGGGGCGCAGTTTGCCAGCGCGGGCGCTGTTGGCGGGCGCGGCGGCCCCGAGCAGAGGGCCGTAGAGGGCGCGTGGATGGACATTGGCGATGATGGCGCGGCGCGCTTCGAGGCGCTGGCCGTCAGTCGTTTCCACCGCTTGCGCCCGTCCGCTGCTGACTTCGATGCGCCGCACGCTGACGCCGGTTTTCAGTTCGCCGCCCGCCTCACCCAGGGCGGCAACCATCGCGCGGATGATGACATCCGCGCCGCCTTGCCCGAGCGCCATGCCAAAACGCTGTCCGGCCATTGCTTCGAGATAGGGAAAGAGCGCCCCGCCAGCAACGTCGGGGGCGAAATCGAGATGCAATCCCCAGGGCGCCAGCAGGCAGCGCACGGCGTCGCTTTCAAAATTCTCAGTCAGCCAGTCGCGCGGCGAACTCAACAAGAGGCGCGCGATGTCGGCCATGCCAGCGAGGCCAAGCGCCCGGCCCATGCGCCACAGCAGCCGCGCCGCCGCCCAGGAGGGCAGGGGCGCGCCCATCAGCCCGAACAGATGCGGCGCTTCCCGCTCGAAGCGGGCGTCCAGCGCCTGCCAGGCTTCTGCGTCGCGCGGGCTGACTGAGGCGATGCGGGCAAGCGTCGCGGCCAGCCCCTGTTCGAGTCCGAGCCAAGTGGAGCCATCGCCATAGACGGAAGCAAAAGGCCGCGCGGCGGGAACGAAAGCCAGACCATGCCGGGCGAGCCGCTCGCCGTGCTCGGCGTGGAAGGCGGAACCGGCGAACATGCTCAGGTTCATCGCATACAGATCGTGGCGAAAGCCGGGCACTGTGACTTCCGCCGTCTTGACCGCGCCGCCGGGCGTCGTCGCCTGTTCCAGCACCAGCGTCCGCCAGCCGCGCGAGGCGAGGTGCAAGGCGCAGGCCAGACCGTTATGGCCTGCGCCGATGATGATGGCGTCATGGATTGGCATGTTTTCAAGTCACTGTTTGAATCGGTACATGCTACGCAGCGCAGGCGGCTTCTG